>NZ_JBALNY010000134.1:0-2046 GCF_036962145.1 Bacillus sp. JJ1764
AATGAACCAAGGGCCGATGAAATTATAATCTTATTTTTCAGAACATGATTCGAATAAACGAATAAATGTTGAACCTGAAGAATAGGATTAATATGTCCTTTTTTATGTCTGATCGAGAAATGCCAATTACCCTATGCCCATTTTTGGGTTTATTTGTCTATGGCATCCAATTTTCGTAAATGATATAAAAAAACTCTCTTCAGGTTCCATTGAAGGGAGTTTTTTTATGAACAAAAATACAGTTGTGTTAAAAGTGAAAGGATTATCGAAAAGCTATAACTTACAAAACATATTTGAGAATGTCGATTTTGATATTAAGTATGGCGATAGAATTGGTCTGGTTGGTTACAACGGTACTGGGAAAACAACCTTAGCAAAAATCCTTTCTGGAAAAGAAGAGCCTGACCAGGGCCATATTGAATCCTCCATCAATCTAAAAATTGGCTATCTAAGTCAATCTATTGATTATGAATTAAATGATTTTCACCATACGGCAACTGATCATTCTGATTTTTATCAACTTACCAGTGAAATGGGACTGACAAGAGTAAAAGAATGGGAAAATCAGCGTTTGCAGCATGTTAGCGGTGGGGAAAAATTAAAACTGGCGCTTTCAATGATATGGACAACGAAACCGAATGTACTTATTCTAGATGAACCGACCAATCATTTAGATTTTACAGGCATTCAATGGCTTGTAGAGGAATTAAAAAAGTTCAATGGACCTGTTTTCATCATTTCTCATGACCGTCATTTTCTAGATCAGACTGTAAATAGGATTTATGAGTTAGAACATGGCAAGATTCACTTTTTTAATGGGAATTATAGTGATTATATAGAAAAGAAAAAAAAGCTTCGCGAAGAACAACAGCATCAATACGAAGTTCAACAAAGAAAAAAACAAGAAATCGAAAGGCAAATGGGGCAGCTTCAGTCTTGGTCTGAAAAGGCCCATCGCACTTCCACTAAAGAAGAGGGGTTCAAGGAGTATCATCGTGTAAAAGCGAAAAGGCTCGATAAACAAGTGAAGTCTAAAATGAAACGTCTTGAGAGCGAACTTGAAAAAAACAAAATCGATAGACCACATGAAGAAGCTCAGGTCCGGTTTCAATTTGAAAGCCAAGGGAAAAGAGGGAAACGGATTATAGAAGCCAAGAAACTTACAAAATCATTTGGTAATCGAATTCTATTTCAACCAACTCATTTCTACATTAATCATGGTGAAAGAATCGGAATAATCGGTGAAAATGGCTGTGGAAAAACAACGCTACTTAAGCTGATTCTTGGTGAAGAGTCAATTGACCAGGGAGAACTTTGGAAAAGCGACTCTCTTAAAATTGCTTATCTCAGTCAAGATGTTGCGGATATGCCTGTTAATAAGTTGATTATGGATGCTCTCGGTTATACGGATAAAGAGGATATTTATAAAGCGAGAACGTATCTTGCCAATTTAGGTTTAAGGGAAGAACATCTTTCCAAGCCAATTGGTATGCTAAGTTTGGGAGAGAGAACACGTGTCAAAGTGGTGGATATTTTAATGAAGGATTATGATGTGCTTATTTTAGATGAGCCTACAAACCACCTCGATTTGCCAACCAGGGAACAGCTTGAACAAACTTTAAATGAATTTTCTGGTACGATTATTATGGTATCTCATGATTACTATTTTTTAAATAAGCTATGCAATCGAATACTAGTATTTGAAAATAAACAAATTCATCGTAAGGAAATGACTCCTGACGAATACTTTAATCCCAAAAAGCAAATACAAGGTAACAAGGAAGAAGAGCTAATGGTGATTGAAAATAAGATAGTTTCGATTTTGGGGGAACTCTCCCTAATCGATCAATCAAATCCTAAATATGCTAAATTGGATCAAGAATTTAAACAATTATTATTGAGGAAGAAATCACTACTATAGCTACTTTTCTAATTGGGTGTTCTAAAAGTTGCTCCGACTTCGAACAGCAATGCAATGATTTTGACTTGTGTTGTCCGAAGATGACTTGACTTCGGACAACAATGGAATGATATTGACTTTCGTTG
>NZ_JBALNY010000135.1:0-366 GCF_036962145.1 Bacillus sp. JJ1764
TTGTGTTGTCCGAAGATGCCTAACTTCGGACAACAAACATGCAATTTAACTTGCGTTTGTCCGAAGTCTGATTTCCTCTGATCATTTGCAAATTCTGAACGTAAAACTGAATTACGCTTGGTTTTCGCTGCTTACTTTTTTAAAAGGTTGTCACAAGATTGGCATATCCATTCTTTGTTTCTAAGAGGCTTATAGTGTAAAATCTTATGTAGCGGATTATGAACAAAGGAGTGATTCGGGATGTGGAAAAAGGTCATTGCCGCAGTCCTATTAATTTCTTTACTTACAGTGGCAATTGTACAAGCAGTGAATAAGAAGACGGATAAACCCGAAACCGCAAGCGAACCGGCTGCAGCTCAAGAAGGA
>NZ_JBALNY010000135.1:421-746 GCF_036962145.1 Bacillus sp. JJ1764
TTGCAGTAGGGTCAAAAGCACCAGATTTTGAACTAAAAACATTGACCGGTGAGACGGTAAAGCTTTCAGAATTAAAAGGTAAAAAAGTGATGCTTAATTTCTGGGCGACATGGTGTCCACCATGTAAGGCTGAAATGCCTGATATGGAGAAATTTCATAGTGAAGTGGGCGACAAAGTAACGATTCTGGCAGTGAATATTGATCCTCAATTGGACGTCAAGGGGTTTGTGAACGAATATAAAATTACATTCCCGATTTTGCTCGATACAGATGATGGTGTAAACGGGAAATATCAGGTTTTATCGATCCCTACAACGTATTTTAT
>NZ_JBALNY010000135.1:849-5592 GCF_036962145.1 Bacillus sp. JJ1764
ATATTAAAAACATAAAAAACAATTAAATTTTCAAAAAGTTGTAATAATTGCAAGCGTTTCCGGGCATAATTACTGTTAAAATAGGTAATAAGGAAGGTGATATCAATGAGAAAACCAAGAAAACGTTCTTTTGCCGAACTTGTTTCTGAAAATAAATCACAACTTTTGAAAGACAGCGCTGCATTGGAAAAAATTGAACAACGCATTGAAGCTAAACGCCTCGGCAAAGCTGAGTGAGACAAAAGATTACCATTCATTGTTTTCCTCCCCAGTGGACAAACTGTTTACTAAGGGGGGATTAAAATGGGTAAAGGATATCAAACAAAACACTTTAGACCATCACATATTGGCACACAACCACGCAGCTTTGGCGGTAACAAAGGAAAACAAATGCAAGATAAATCAGGTGAACATGCCCAAGTAATGCAAACTAAAGGTGAATAAACCTTAGATTATGGAGACCCATTTGCGTAAAGCATTGGGTCTTTTTGTTATAAAAATTTTGGTGATTAAATTATCGGAGACGATACAAACTATATCTGTACCGATACATTTATCTAGGAGGAATTTCAGATGGCTTATAATAACAAACCAAATCCAGATGACCGCAGTGATAACGTTGAAAAATTACAGAATATGATTGAAGATACGATACAAAATATGGAGGCTGCGGAGGAATCCTTGAAGTTAACAGACAGTGATACCCAACGTCGCCAGATCCAGGAAAAAAATGAACGAAGACGTGAAAGTATCGAATCTTTCCGATCTGAAATTAAGGATGAAGCTCACAATAATCAGAGATAATCAGGCTTAGGGACTTGTTCTTTTCGGACAGGTCCTTTTTTGCTTCAAGACCTCTCATTTTATCTATACCGAGCCCTTATGATAAGATAAGTAAGAATTTACGATAAAGATGGGATTTAATGATATGAACGACATAATCACCTACATAGAAAATGAATGGAACGAAACAGGAATCATTCGAGATGAATTACTAATAGAAGCACTATCAGGCGCTTCTGACCCCACTATTGTTTCAAAATTGATTACTTTATTAGCGTTGTCCAAAACAGCTGATGGGATCACACTTTCCAACACTTTGCTTGAAAAAGCACTTCAGTTAGATCCTAATAATTTACTTGCCAAACAACATTTGATTCGATGGGATTGGGTTAAGTTAAAAGATGCGCTATCAAGTTTACACTTTCCCCCAATTAGAGAGACAGATAATCGAACTGCTAAAAAGAAGACTGCGGAGCAATACATAGAAGTGTGTCAGGCATTTTTAACGGATTCAGAGGATCGAATAGCCGAATTACAGTCCAATATTAAGCTAACTTCAACCATGCTCGACCAAGAACCTTTTCAAAAGTATCAGCGGCTTTATCAACTATTTTCCGATGCTGTTGAGGCGACAGAAAAACTGTTGAAAGCCTCCCATGATTATGATGAATCCATCACTGGCGTTTTTCATACAGCTGCCTATTATGATGAGTTACGGACTCATTTACAGCTAGTTGAAGAAGTTAAAGCCAAATGGAAGGAAAATTTTCTTGAGGGAACAGAACAAAAAGCTGTAAAAAATACCCTTGAAGAATTAAACGGGATGGTAGGGATGGAATCGGTANNGTCAATGATTTTTATCGGTTTCTCAAATACCAAAAGCAGCGAAAAGAACTTGGTTTCCAAATTAAAGATGAGCTAAGTTTAAATATGATCTTAACAGGAAATCCAGGTACTGGTAAAACGACTTTAGCCCGTTTATTGGCGAAAATTTATCATGAGCTGGGAGTCCTTCCACGGGTTGAAGTAATTGAAACCAATCGTTCACAATTGGTAGGTTCCTTTGTTGGACAAACAGAGGAAAACGTTCGTGCCGTTGTGGAACGCTCTATTGGAGGAGTGTTATTTATAGATGAGGCCTACAGTTTGAAACGGGAAGGGCAATCTGGAAATGATTATGGACAGGCTGCAGTTGATACGCTTGTATCTTTAATGACAGGCGAGGAGTTTGGAGGCAAATTTGCAGTCATTTTAGCTGGATACCCTGAAGAAATGCGCACTTTTTTGGAAGCTAATCCAGGGCTACGGAGTCGTTTTCCTCAATCGAATTTTATCCACCTTCCCAACTACACAAATGAAGAGTTGATTCAAATTGCTGAAAAAGTAGCTGCTGAAAATGATTACTTTTTAACGCCGACTGCAAAGCTTGAGATTGCCCATCGTGTTGATCGAGAAAGGGTGGATGAGACCTTCGGTAATGCCCGAACAGTTCATAATATTGTGTTGGACGCGATTTTCAAAAAGGGTTCCAACTTGGATACAGATCCAGATATTTTAAAATACCTGCTCCTATCAGATGAGGATTTTAAAGAGGAAGAGCAAGAAAAGCTTGAATCACCACAGTTTCAACTTAACCGGCTTGTTGGATTAGGCACCTTAAAGGAAGAATTGCAATCCTTAATATCTTTTGTGAAGATGCAGCAATTTAGAAGAAATCAAGGCCTTTCCGCTGTGCCGATCCAGCTTCATTCTGTGTTTACCGGGAATCCTGGAACCGGAAAAACAACGGTAGCGAAAATTTATGCGGAATTTTTGAAGGAGTGCGGTATTTTAAAAAGAGGTCATTTGGTCATCACCAGTCGGGCTGATTTAGTGGCTAATTACGTTGGGCAGACAGCCGGTAAAACAAAGAAAAAAATACGTGAAGCCCTCGGTGGAGTGTTGTTTATTGATGAGGCTTATTCCTTGCTTAGTCAAACCTCTGGTGATTTTGGCAAAGAGGCCATTGATACCCTTGTCGATGAAATGACGAAGCAGAATGAGAACCTCGTGGTGATATTGGCAGGCTATCCTAATGAAATGGATAAGCTGCTAGAAAGTAACCCGGGGCTCAGGTCCAGATTTAAAAAGTTCTTTTTCTTTCCTGATTATACACCGGAAGAATTGCTGGAAATAATGGAATCGTATGCGGCAAGTTACCAATACCGGTTTACCGAAGATGCGCTGAACCTTCTATTGGTAGAAATAGAGAACAATCATTATAAAGGAAATGGCCGTTTTGCCACTAATTTGGTGGATGAAATTATCTTAACCCAAGCTACTCGATTAATGGGAGATGAGGCAGAGGGGACATTATTGGAAAAGGCCGGCATTTTGGAATCAATAGATGTTGATAAAGCCTTTAGGAAAATGTGAAAGGAACGTTAATAATGGAAAATCATTTTATTTCTACAAGAGAAATTCAACTTTACTACGCGGATACGGATATGATGGGTGTGATTTATCATGCCAATTATTTAAAGTTTTTTGAGCTGGGTCGGACAGGCTTAATTGAAGATATAGGTTACAGTTATGTGGCGATGGAGGAATCCGGTTATTTTGCTCCTGTTTACGATGTTCAAGTAACTTATAAGAAGCCATTGCGTTATGGGGACAAAGCATTTGTAAAAACATGGGTTGCATACAATGATGGTATTAAAACGATTTATGCTTATATGGTCGTAAATGGGGCAGATGAGGTATGTGCAGAGGGAACGACCACACATATCATCGTGAAAAAGGAAAACTTTAAACCGGCGGCATTTAAAAAAGCGTTTCCAGAGTGGTACCTCAAATATGAGGATATTAAAAAGAAGTAATCTTTAGGCTTCGAGGTGAATAGATTGGCGTTTGGGATTAAAAGACGTGAATTGCTAGATTGGAAGCGAAAAATAGATGAAGGTGAAATCGCCTTTTTGACACACTATTGGCTGGACGACCGATTTCCAGGCTATAAGACCGTTACGAAAGTAGGTTCCCATGATCTTGATAAGTTGGCTGAATGGGGCAGGAAGTATGGCTTGAAAAAAGAATGGATTCATCATCGCAAGGATGGATATTCTCATTTTGATTTAATTGGTGCGAGACAGAAGGAAATTCTAAAGCAAGAGGGTCTGTTAGAGCACATATGGGAATAAGAGCAATTTTTAAAAGGTGTGTGAAAGTATGTTTAAAATGACGGAAAGTGCTTATCGGGTATTGCAGAGTACCATTACCAAAGAAAAAAAGACCGATGATGAGCAATTGTTTTTGCGGCTAAGTATGGGAGTTGGCTGAGGGGGGCCAAAAATGAATCTGTCTCTGGAAGAGCGGAAAATACAGGGCGACCTCACCTTTGAATTCGATGACGTGTGTGTCATTATTCACGAACGGGATTTTGTCTACTTTGACCATACAAAACTGGATTACGTCCAAGATGTAATGGGAAAATGGAAGTTCCAATTGATTAAACTATAAGACATCACATAAAAAAGCAGAGCCACGCCGGCTCTGCTATTCTTCTATTGCATCAAAAAATTCAATTAAGTCATCAAAATTTCTCGTTATTATAACGGGTGTACTATCTACAAGGTCATCGCAATAAAACTCTACGATAAAATCGTTTACATCTGTAGTATCGGAGACATCAGAGGAAAATAGATATTCCTGTTTTACCTTAAACATACGTACCCCTCCAGGAGAAATTCATATTCTTACCTTAATTTTACTGTAAATATGTACTCCTAAACTTTCGGGGTTATGAACTTTTCATGAAAAAATGGCTATAACCTTATAGNNTTTGGTTCCGTCTTATTCATAATTCGTTTAATATTTGCTCTATGCCGATAAATGACAAATGAAGAAAGAAGGCTTATCACAATTAATAGTGGTATATCCCACGTTTTAACTAGGCCCATAATAATGACATAAAGAATAGCAATA
>NZ_JBALNY010000014.1:0-22684 GCF_036962145.1 Bacillus sp. JJ1764
GAATACTATTAATAACTATTTAATTTTAGTAATGTTGGAATACTTTTAACTTAAGCACAATGGAATTTGTATAAATTTTACAATCTATAACAAAATAAGTATGGTGTGGACATCTCGGTCGTAAAGGATGTGAAGATCATTTGGAGCAACAAAAAAAGAAAAAGTCACACTTTCCCTTTCGTTTAAATGTGTTATTTTTTAGTGTATTTTTGCTTTTTTCAATCCTGATTTTACGATTAGGGTTTGTTCAGATTGTATATGGCGAAAATTTCAAGAGGGATTTAGAGCGTAAAGAAGCTATAACCATCAGTAATCCTGTTCCTCGCGGAAAAATGTTTGACCGTCATTACCGAGTGATCGTCAATAATACTCCCAGAAAAGCCATTACCTTTACGAATCAAGGGTATAGTCAGACTGAATTGTTGGAGACGGCAGAGAAATTGGCCGGATTAATTGAAAAAACTACTGAAAAAGTGACGGATAGGGATCAGCGGGATTTTTGGGTTTTAAAGAATCCGAAACGTGCTGAAGAAAAAATAACCAAGCAAGAACATGCCTTGTACACCGCAAAAAAATTATCCGACATCGATTTATACAGGTTAAAGTTGGAACGGATCACGGAAGCGGAATTAAAAGAAATATCAGATAGAGATATGGAAGTACTGGCTATTTATAAAGAATTTAACAACGGTTATAAGTTTTCCCCACAGATTGTTAAAAATGAACATGTAACGGATCATGAAATTGCAGTAGTCAGTGAAAATTTACAATCCCTCCCTGGCGTCGATACCACCACAGATTGGGAACGTACCTATCCTTTTGATTTAACCTTGAAATCATTGTTGGGTAAGGTAACCAATTCTGAAGAGGGCTTGCCTGCTGAGCAATTGGAATACTACCTTTCCAAAGGATACAATAGAAATGATCGCGTAGGGAAAAGTCAATTAGAATTTCAATATGAAGAAATATTGCGCGGATACAAATCAAAAATCAGAAATGTTACGGATAAATCAGGCAATGTGATTGAATCTCATCCCATTACGGATGGAAAAAATGGCAAGGATTTAGTCCTGACTATTGATATGGATTTGCAAAAGGCAATTGATCGAATTATCGAAGACGAGCTGTGGGCTGTCAAAAAGTTGCCCGGGACCGTCCTAACTGACAGAGCTTATGTCGTCTTAATGGATCCCTTTACCGGAGAAATTTTGGCAATGTCCGGTAAAAAAATGATCAAAAATCCAGATACCGGAAGGACAGAAATGATTGATGATGCACTTGGGACCTTTACGACAACCTATAATGTTGGTTCTACTGTTAAAGGAGCTACCATTTTAACAGGGTATAAAACAGGTGCCATCTCACCCGGAACCACTTTTGATGATTCTGGGATCAAGATTAAAGACACTCCCATTAAAAAATCTTATGCCTATTTAGGGAGACTGAATGAAATAAGTGCACTAAAGAAATCGTCAAACGTATATATGTTTCATACTGCCATTCGAATGGGCAAAGGACATTATGAGTATGACAAGCCTTTAAACTTTAATAATCCTATGGCATTTGAAACGATTCGAAATTCCTTTGCTTCCTTCGGCCTCGGAACTCGGACTGGAATTGATCTCCCCAATGAACAGACCGGTTTTAAAGGGACCAGCAAGCTTCCCGGTTATTTGCTCGATCTAGTGATTGGTCAGTATGACACCTATTCTGCTATGCAGCTTGCTCAATATATTTCTACGATTGCTAATGGCGGCAATCGGATGCAGCCACATGTTGTGAAAGAGATCCGAAACGCACCAAGTGATACCGATGAAGTTGGTCCTGTTTTTCAAGAGATGAACCCGAAAGTTCTAAACACGATTGATATGAAAAAAGAATGGATGAACAGGGTTCAGATCGGCTTTAAAAAAGTAATGCAGGAACCCGGAGGAACGGCATATAAATTTTTTGGAAATGCTCGTTATTCTCCCGCTGGTAAAACTGGTACAGCTGAGGCATTTTATGATGGACCTTTCCGAAAAAACTACGGAAAAGAGCCACCGCCGGTAATGAACCTGAGTTTAGTCGGCTACGCCCCTAGTACTCACCCTGAGGTTGCCATGGCCGTGCTGGTTCCCTGGGCGTATCAAGGTGAAAAGAACGATAACCGTGCTAATCTCAAAATTGGCCGCAGGGTCATGGATACGTATTTTCGATTAAAAAAACAGTAGCAAGGTTGCCTTTTATAGGCAACCTTTTCACATAAAAAAACATCCGCTTTTAGCCGGACGTTTCCTGTTCGTTTCTTAGAACAGTTTTAATGGCTTTTTCTATTTCAGCATAACCGGTACAGCGACAAATATTTGATTGTAACCATTTTTTTATAGTTTCATCGTCTGCATCCGGATGCTGTTTAATTAGTGCATGGCAATTCATAATAAAACCAGGTGTGCAATAACCGCATTGAAAAGCGAAGTTTTCAATAAATGCCTGTTGGATGGGTGCATTATTTAATCCTTCAACCGTCGTAATATCTGTCCCTTCCGCTTCCACAGCCAACATTAGACATGACTTCATGGGCCAGCCATCAATGTTAATAGAACAGGCACCGCAGTCGCCATTTAAACATCCCGGTTTGGCCCCGGTCAAACCTAGTTGGCTTCTTAAAATATATAACAAGGTATCAGAAGATTGAATGGTTACCTGTCGTTCCTCCCCATTTACGTGCAGTATACTTGTATGAATTTTCACGTTCTCCCCTCCCTATTTCATCACTACAAAACTTAATAACTATTAAAGGTTTCCAGGAGTTCATGTAATAAATTCTTTAACACGAATAACCGGTATTTGTCTGAACCCTCGATATCGTGTAATATTGGCTGTGGTAAAAAATCCATCGCACTCATAATTCTCGTTTCAGCTGGTACATCAGTTTGGTTTAGAATTCCCTCAACCTCACTAGACCGGAATGGGAACGGACACAGTCCGCTGAAGGCCAGTCGTATTTCACCATCTATTTTAAGAGCTGCAAGCGTGATTAAGGGATACCCGGTTTCCCATTGCTGTCTGCGTTTGATGGAAATAAACGGTGCATCAATGTACTTTTTCTCAGTAGCAATTTGGGTTAATACTTCTCCACCCTTTAATTGAAGGGTTTGCTGAAAGATGGCATTGATATACTCCACTTTTACCCCTTCAGGACCAACAATAACCATTTGACTATCCGCCAACAAAAAGGGCAATACAGCTTCCCGATAAAAGATTTGCCCGCAGATATTTCCACCTAGAGTTATTTTTCCGCGGGCAGTATGATCGGCAATTTCACTAGATGTTTTGGATAATAACGGATAATAATTACCTTCCTCAATCTGTGTTAATGTTAATGTACTTCCTAGCACTAAATAATTTCCGTCATACCCCATTACCTTGCATTCGGCGATTTCCTTTATATCAATCACTACATCTGCATAGGAGAGGTCAATTCTACCTAATGTAATCAGCTCAGTTCCTCCTGAAAAAAAATAGGGGTGCTTTCCTTGATGCTGAAAGTATTGAAATAATTCAACTGCCTCCGTCAAGGTTTTGGGACGATAATAGTCAAAATTAAAGGGAAGCATTAACGAATTCCCTCCTTTGTCTTCCAGATAAGTTCTGGGGTCAGCGGCAGATTATGCAGAGATACTCCGGCCGCAATTGACAAAGCATTTGCAAGGGCACCCGGCATTCCCAAAAGACCATGTTCACCAGCTCCTCGAGAACCATAAGGAGAATCCTGCTGGGGTGTTTCTACAAAGCCAACTAGATATTCAGGGTTTTCACCGTATCTTAATGGCCGATACGTTCTTAGCTGAGGATTTAAAATCCTCCCCAACTCATCAAAATAGAAGGTTTCCCTCCCGGCAAAAGCCAGACCCATGCTCATCGCACCCATGACTTGTCCCAATGCCGCTTTTTCATTCATTACTTTTCCAATATCAAGTACCGTACAAGCTTTTAGCAAACGGTAGGTATAATTTATTCGATCAAATTCAATTTCAACTCCATAAGCCGCAGGGGTCCATTCCGGTCCTGGCTTCCCCTCTCCCGTCTCCGGATCCAGATGGGTTAGATGCCTTAAAATATAATGACCACGCCCAATGACTTGACCACCGATGGAGTTCCCATTTGGGAATTGGTATCCATATCCTATCTCCTTAAAATGCAACCCAATTGATGGGTCATCTCTCAAGTAGACACGACTATTCGCAATCTCTAAGTCATCTTTAGGGACTCTCATAACACAGGCAGCTACTTCTTTAAGCTGACGAATCACATCATCTGCTGCCTCGAGTAATGCCCTGCCCGCCATATAAGTGCCCCTACTCGCCACTGTTTTCCAATGCTCGGGTGTTGTTTGTGTGTCAACCTCCATTCGAACATGGATTTCATTAACATCCATCTTCAGCCTTTCAGCAAGAATTTGCGCAAGTACCGTTTTGGTCCCGGTTCCAATCTCAATCACCCCGGACATTAAATTGATGCTTCCATCACGATTGAACGTTAATATCACACCAGATGGCGCGTTTGGGTCAATGGTTGAGGTTTTCCAGCTGCAGCTGACTCCTTTTACCCTTACGTAACGCTCATTGATCTCATAGACCTGCCCCTTTTCCCACTCCATTAACTCACGTACTTTTTCAATACACGTTCGTAAATCCCCTAGATTACTCTTGTTCAATTTTACTCGAGTGGGGGTTGTATCACCTGGTAAAATAGCATTTCGGTAACGTAGTTCAAGGGGATCCATGTTTAATTTTTGCGCAAGAAGATCCATCATTCTTTCGATTACAAAGGAGATTTCAGAATGACTAAACCCCCTGAATGGTGCTGGATATGGATGATTCGTATACATACAATAGGAATCGCACCATACATTATCGACTTTATATGGACCTGTACAATCGACTGCTCCAGACCTTGTTACGTCAATGGCTTTATCAGAATAGGCACCGCCGTCCCATAAATATTGAATATTCATCGCTTTAATGTAACCATTTCGATCTGCACCAATCTTAAACGTAGCATCCAGACCGATATGACATGGCGAAGTAAGTATATCTTCCTCCCTGGTATTTAAAAGCGTAACTGGGGCACCCCCCACTTCCTTTGAAGCTAAGTAGGCCAAAACTTCCAATTGGACCGAAGCCTTTCCCCCGTATGCACCTCCTACCAGTGGGGTATGGACAATCACTTTCCCCATGTCTTCCCCAAAATACTCTGAGATTAATTGTTTAACCATAAAAGGGGCTTGTGAGGAGGTAATAATGATGATATTTCCATCAGGCGAAATTTCAGCTGTCGCACATCTGGTCTCCATGGCTGCATGATCAGAGGGATGGAATGAAAAACTGGCCTCAACAACCGTTTCACTTTCCGCCCAGCCCCTTTCCATGTCCCCTTTGCGAATTTTGATATGAGTTGCAATATTGGTGCCAGGCACTGGATAAGAATCCTTTTCTTTTTGGTAATCTCCAAGACGTTCATGGACAAGTGGCGCTCCTTGTTGAAATGCCTGGGTAGGGGAGTTCACCACCGGGAGTATTTCATATTGTACTTGTATGAGATCAGCAGCGGTTTTAGCCTGTGAAGGTGTATCCGCCACGACCACGGCAACGGGTTCCCCGTGATATCGGACTTTATCAACAGCGATGGGGGGCCGGTCTCGGATTGCTTCTCCAGTTAAGGGATACTGCTGTTTACCAGCAAGGATTGCCCTTATCCCGGGAACCTTTCTTGCCTCAGTTGTATCAATTTTGATAATTTTTGCATGTCCATATGGGCTGATCACCATTTTGGCTGACAACATGGGAACAGACTGATAATCGTTTGTATACTTTGCCCTGCCGGTGACCTTATCCAAGGCTTCTTTGCGTATAACACTTTTCCCAATTACCTCCATCGTAGTCCCTCCTTCTCTCTCTCTTAGGCACAAAGTTTCTAACTTATTTATATGGTCAGGAGGGCTATTCCTAGAATCGTTTCAATCTTAATGTTAATCAGGTATGGTTTCTCCTAAAAAGCCGAAAAATAAATACTAGTTTTCCTGCTTAAGGAAACAATGAGGATATACGATTTTTAGGGGAATGAATTCATTGAAAAAATCACGCGCACTTTTTATTACCGGTGTGGCATCAGGTACGATGTTAAATCCGTTAAACTCCTCCATGATTTCTCTCGCTTTACATAGCATTCAAAGAGATTTCCATCTTTCTTTCGCGACCGTTTCCTGGCTGATTTCTTCTTTTTATTTGGCAAGTGCGGTGGCACAGCCGGTTACTGGGAAAATCGGCGACATATTTGGTCGTAAAAAAACATTCTTATTCGGGCTCGTTCTGGTGGCACTCTCAGCTGTTGGTGCCCCGCTTTCAGGGATATTTTTGATGTTGATTTTCATGCGTCTGATTCAATCCATCGGCAGCAGCGCCATTTATCCATCTAGCATGGCATTAATTCGCGACAATATTAAAGAGCGACAAGCCTCTGCTCTGGCAGTTTTATCTATTTTTGCCTCAGCAATGGTGGCATTGGGGCCAACCATTGGTGGATTTTTAATTGTCTGGGGTAATTGGCAGGCTATTTTCTGGGTAAATTTCCCCTTTGTCGTAATCAGCTTTATTTTAGGTTGGTTTATATTTCCAAAGGATGTTAAAAAGGATAAAGAAACCATAAAAAAATTATGGGCTCACCTAGATTTTATAGGTATTGGTCTTTTCTCCGCGGGGTTAGCGCTCTTTTTATGGTTTTTATTATCATTTGAAACACAGGTTCATTATGGATCAGGAATTGTGGGAATTCTCTTTTTTATCTTGTTTATTTGGTGGGAATTACGAGTAAGTGAACCTTTTATAAATGTACGGATCTTTAAAACTCACCGAAAGTTATCACTTGTTTATCTTCAATTTATCTCATTAAATATATATTTCTATTGTTTGTTTTTTGGTTTGCCTAGTTATTTCCAGGAGGTTTTAGGTTTAAGTGTGGAGAAAAGCGGAATGTTAATGCTGTTTATGTCAGGAGTGAGTATCATTATTTCGACTGTAGCGGGAAAATGGGCGGATAAAAAAGGGGTTAATCAGCCGATCTTTGTTGGAGCGCTTTTATCAGTGATTGGAGCTTTTGCCTTTATCTTTGGATTTGTAGGTGGTTCCTATTTTATGATTGGAATCATTTTATCCATAATGGGTATGAGTTACGGAATTGGCAATGTTGTGCTGCAGGTATCCATGCTAAAAGAGAGTCCAAAATCCATTATTGGGACAACCTCCGGCTTGTTCCAGACTTGCCGTTACTTAGGTTCTATTTTCTCGTCCATTATTTTAGGGCTCGTTTTCGGCGAGGACATTTCGCCTGAGAGAATGAAGACAGTTGGAGAAATCATGCTGATGACGGGTGTTGTTAGTATTTTTATGAGTATCTGGTTTTCATGGGATTCAATTACGTTTATAAAAATTAAAAAAATATCGTAATAGCCTTGTCCCTATTTTTCTTAATCTATTAATTGTTCCTTCATAGTTTGTTCATATTTATCCTTTAATATAAAAGCATGGTTCAGGAGAGAACCTACAACCTCCGCCCCCTTTAACATAGATTTTTCTGTTGCTGCCCGGCTCAAAGTCGGGTATTTTTTTTGTCTAATTTTACCTAAGTGAAAATGTTTAATATATACAAAAACACACGCCAGGATTGACGTGTGTTTACCATTAAAATGCTGTTCTGGCACCTAAATAGCGTGACTTCCAGTAAGTAGTGGTTATGTCACTGATGGTGACACCTGTGGATGTTCCTGCTTGGATAAATTTGTTATTCCCAAGATAGATACCCACATGAGATGGCCCTGGTGCATAGGTTTCAAAAAATACTAAATCACCAGGATTTGGAGTAGACACTATTTTTAAATTGGTATATTGAGAAGAAGTTGTTCTAGGTATGGTGATTCCTACTTTATTAAATACATAGCTGGTAAAACCGCTGCAGTCAAAGCCTGCTGGTGTATTCCCGCCCCATAGGTACGGAGTTCCAATATATTTTTTCGCCTCATCCATCACCATCTGTGCCTTTGAAACGGTTGGCGCCGGTGTCGGTGCTGGTGCTGGTGTCGGTGCTGGTGTCGGCGCTGGCGCTGGTGCTGGCGCTGGTGTCGGTGCCGGCGTTGAATCAGCACTTAATTTTAAAACTTGTCCAACATAAATGGTATCTGAAGTTAAATTGTTAATTGTTTTTAATTGGCTCACAGTCATATTATTTTGAGAACTGATCAACCAAAGGGTATCACCGCTTTGAACAGTGTAAGTTTTAATGACTTGTGGAGCTACTAATGTGAGTTTTTGATTTACATAGATCGTATCACTTGTGAGGTTATTCCATATTTTTATATCTGAAATAGATACATTATTAGCTTGCGAGATTTTCCAAAGGGTGTCTCCTGATTGGACTGTATACGTATTTTCAGCCGCACTCACAGAACCTCCAAATGCTGTAAACATGATGCCGGCAGCTGCTGCTACTGTCAGTAGATGTTTTTTCATCGATTGTAACACTCCTTTATCATTTATATTTTCATCATAAAGGAGGAATACGATTGAAATCATCCCCAAAGATATGGCTTTCATGGAAGTCAATCCCTGCCTTTGAAAATGGTTCCAACATTTTAACAAATTAATATTCTTTAAAACTTATATTTATAAATGATTTAACACGATTTCACTAGACATTAAGTAATATTTTTGTAACATAATTGTAATATTCATCTAACGATTTCATGAGGAAGAATGTAGAAATATTGTAACAAACCTTCCATGCAAGCAGTATTCGAAAATTTATAATGTACCTATAGAGACAATTTCTATCATTTTAAAAATATCTATAGAAGCTTGGTGATATTATGCAGGGTATTAGTAAAGGACATCCCCATGGTATGAGTAAAACAATTGATTATGATCAAAACCCCTTTATAGTGATTTGGGAGGTTACTAGGGCATGCCAACTTAAATGTGTACATTGCCGTGCAGATGCACAGCTAGCAGCAGACCCAAGGGAATTATCTCATGAGGAAGGGATTAACCTAATTGATCAAATTTATGAAATGGATAATCCCATGCTCGTGTTCACCGGTGGAGATTGCATGATGCGAGAGGATTTATTCGAATTGGCAGATTACGCGATAAAAAAAGGAATGCGTGTCTCCATGACACCAAGTGCGACACCGAACGTAACGATTGATAAAATGAAGCGTGCTAAAGAAGTCGGCCTTTCACGTTGGGGATTTAGTCTCGATGCCCCTACTGCTGAAATTCACGATCACTTCCGTGGAGTCCCCGGCTCATTTGATCTTACTCTTGAAAAAATTAAGTACTTGAATGAATTAGAAATGCCGCTGCAGATTAATACGGTCATTTCCCGCTATAATTATGACCACCTTGAAGAAATGTCGAAGTTAGTTGCTGAACTAGGTGCAGTTATGTGGTACATATTTTTATTGGTTCCAACAGGACGCGGGCAATTAGATGCCTGTATTACCCCTGCAGAACATGAGAAAGTGTTCCGCTGGCTGTATGATTTAAGCAAAACGGCTCCATATGATATTAAAACAACCGCAGCTCAACACTATCGTAGAGTAGTATTACAGCAAAAAACACGCGACCACTTAGTGGAAAAAGGTGAAATTCACTATGAGGATACCATTACCACCGACTTTGCTTCTATGCACGACGGCTTAAAGCGTGCACCAAAAGGGGTAAATGACGGCAACGGTTTTGCCTTTGTATCCCACATTGGTGATGTCATGCCAAGCGGATTGCTGCCAATTATCGGAGGCAATATTCGAGAGCAGTCTTTAGCCGATATTTACCGAAACTCCAAAGTTTTCCAAGAACTGCGTCAGCCTGACAACTATAAAGGTAAATGTGGTGTTTGTGAGTACAATAAAATTTGCGGTGGTTCCCGATCCAGAACGTATGCAGTAACAGGAGATTATTTAGAAAGTGAACCATTCTGTGTCTATATTCCGCAAGCTATGCGTAGTAAAGAAACTACAACTATTGTGTAATAGTAAAAGGGCAGCCGAACCCATTCGGATGCCCTTTTTACTCGATTAACCCTGTATCCGTAATTTGTACCTTTGAATTTATCTTAAATTCAATTTGCGGATAAATTCTTTTCCATTGTTCCCAATCTTGATCGTTAAACGACCTTGACCGATAACGCAATCCAAAACCAATAGGGTCAACCCCGGCTTTATGGATTTTTACTAATAATTGTTTAACATCTTTATTCAACTGCTTTTCTAATGCCTTTTCATATATTGATAATTGGGAATTCGTGATTTTTCGATTCGATTCCTCCAAATTTCCTGTCACATTCATAGTCATTTTTATATATGGCCGTTTTCCTTTCGGGGTATAAATCCGGTATTTAGTTTTTACTTTTTCAGTGTTAACGATGAACTTTACCTTACCCTTTTGCGCCCATAAAGCACTCTTTTCTTCTTCATTCCTAATAAAATNNGTATTAATTTCTAAAATATTTTTTTTAGCTTGTATGATCGGCAGAACCGGATCAATGCCTTTTTCAATTAGTCGAAATTTAAAATCAAACAGATATTCTGATAGCACATACGGAGTTTCTGAACCATCCCTTCCTAAAGCAAGAAACATGGCATTGGATGGAAGTTGTTCGTCTTTTGGCTTTACTTTTAATACATCCATCGCAGTTGGTTTAGCAATAGCGACCCATGCAATTTCTTGGAGGTCCCTTCTTCGGGTAAACCAATAATTTAACCCCGCATTCCCCGGCTCTTTAACCAATTTTTCACCGAATAAAATTACTTTGCAATGACTAAAGTCTATTTCTTTGTCTACCTTTGTTTTAATAATTCTCACTGCTTCGGAAATGGAATCTGCTTCTTGGGTTACAATCTCCATTTGACTGGGTTGATCCCTTGAGCCACTGGGAACTGCAAATTTTAAACTGACTAGGTATTTCTTTGAAGTATTTTTTGCAGGGTCTACGCCAACACTAACCGCGAAAAACCGTTTATCTATATCTTTAAATCCGCATCCGGATAACAAGACCGAAATCAAAAGAATTAGAAAAACATGTTGTAGATACATTTCATTCTTCATGCGACCTTCCTCCTGGCCCAAAAGAAAAAGCAAAACACGATGACAAACTCCAGTCCTAAACGTGCAACCATCCAATATTGGACAATTTTATTTAACATGACAGTGTTTAAATATAGCACCCCAATAATAGAACATGCTGCATAGGCTAGTAGAATCGCCCCAATCTTTTTAGAAGTTACCACTTTAAAGCTGCCTTTTAGTAATTCCAGACCGGAATGCCAATGAATGGAAACACTAATCATTGTGATACTCATGTAAGCCATTAAATATAGAAAAATAACTCGTTCGATTGGGCTATAAACTAGCCTTAAAGAATCAGCTGTTGAAATCCAGGGATAGAGAAATTCTTGGGCGCCATCAGAACCATGAAAACCAATTGGTATAAAGAAAGTAGTGATCGAATTTAATATTCCCAAGAAAAAAATGAGGATAAAATTCCATATTTTCAGTTTCCCTTTTATGACCCGATTGAAAATAATTAAATTCATATAACCAGTAAATACATAGGTTGCTGCTCCTATTGTTATAAGGTTTGGCATTTCAAATAGATGTGTCCCAACCTCAAGCATAGAATCCCAAGATAAAGCTTCATTAAAAAGAGCTTTAAATATAATAAACCCTATAAATGGTATATTTAGGAATAAAACCATTTCCAAAAGATACATTACCCGTTCTGTCGAGAGAGTTATAACAAGAAATACGGCGATTAAATAAATAAATATGAGCATCAATTTCGGCATCTCTGGATTAATAAACCTTGAAACCATATCAATAAAACCAACGAGAGACATCAGACCAGCGGAAAACCAAGCAAAATGTATAACCCAAATGATTACTGCCTTCACTTTCACATGTTTCACATTTGCCAAGATCTCCGGTAGACCTTGTTCTGGAAATTTTGAAAGGGAGTAGCTGAATAAATAACAAAGGGTTATACCAATCGGTAATGAAACGATCATTGCCATCACAGCGCCATGATACCGGTATTGTATAAGGATTTTCGGTACGAAAATAATCACATTCATCAACATGTTAGTGAAGACTAAGTAAAGAAAATACCGATTCAAAACCCTCCCCCCGATCGTATTATTTCTGATTTGGTTTACTTTGTAAGAGCGTAAAGAATGGTGTTCCAAAACTGTCTAGCCTTACAAAATAAGCCAAAATCATAAAAAATCCTAGAACTACACCTACTAGCCCAAAGATTGTTGCCATGAGTAGGATAAAATACTTCAAAATCCTAATGGTAAAACTAAACGTGTTAATGGGAATGACAAAGTTTGAAATGGCAACAAAGGATACAATTACAATAATAATATTGCTAGCCAGTCCTGCTTCAGCTGCTGCCTGTCCAAGAATTAAACCACCAACAGTTGTCGCTGTAGGTCCGATTGCTTTTGGCAGTCTGATACTTGCTTCTGTCAACAACTCCACCATAAAAAGCATCAGGAGCACTTCAATAAAGGATGGATACGGGACACCTGTTCTGCTGCCGGCAATGGACAATGCTAATTGCATCCTAAATAACTCAGGATTATAGCTGGTAACTGCAACATAAATTCCAGG
Source organism: Bacillus sp. JJ1764 (assembly GCF_036962145.1). Taxonomy (NCBI): domain Bacteria; kingdom Bacillati; phylum Bacillota; class Bacilli; order Caryophanales; family Bacillaceae; genus Bacillus; species Bacillus sp. JJ1764. The sequence continues at coordinate 12,708 of NZ_JBALNY010000014.1, forward strand.
AAGAAGAAGGCTAAAATTAAAAGCTGTATATCTTAATATCTGCAAAAACTTGGCAATCCAATAGGTTTGATAGATATCCTCCATCGAGGACATCAGATCTTTTAAAACCGTTGGAAGTACAACAGCGAATGGCGACCCCTGCAACATAATAATAATTTTTCCGGTTGCCAGGTTAACGGCAACCCGATCCGGACGTTCCGTAATCAGCATAACGGGGATTAGAGCACGATTCTTTTTTTTAATAATGTCCAGTAATTGCTCTGGCGATTGGAACATATCAATATCGATTGAGTTAACAAATTGTCTTATTTTCTCCAACGTTTGCGCATCGGCGAATCTTTGATCATGAAGAATCATCACCTTTGTTCTAGAAATCCTGCCGATGGTTGTCGACTCCATTGTTAAGGCAGTATCAGGGTACCGTTGACGAATTAAACCTAGATTTATTGGTAGACTCTCGCTAAAACCCGCTTGTGGACCTTGAATCGTTGTTTCAACCGTTGTATCCTGGATTGCATTATTTCGATCAATTTTACAATCATATAAAAAGACAAAGTCCAAATAAAATAGGATGGCGACCCCTCTTAAAATTTCATCAATGGTTTTCTGTTCCGTTTCATATAGGCTCACTTTAGGGTGAGATTGTAAGTAGTTTAAAAATGACTCCACACCTTGTATTTCAAAAAACGGCTTCAATACGTTATCATGTAATAATGTTTCATCACTAATTGTTTTTATATAGAGCACTTCAAGGTATTTTTCATTCGTGAAATTCTCCTTGAATACTAAATCCTCTGTATGTTGAAATTTACTTTTCAAACTATCTTTGATGAATTCCACTTTCCCTGTCGGCATATTGTCTACCTCTCACAAATTGCTTTCCCAGTAATTTCCCACAACGATTGGCATTTTATTCTAAATAGTATGAATCAGACTTTTTTTGGTTAAGTTCAATTTGTTTCGGGAATGTTGATTAGAGAATCTTGTGAAAGGATCCCATCGAACATGAAGAAGAATCAAAAACGTATTTCAACAGGGCTATTTCAAATTATTCTACCCTTTTCCTATGACAGGGCAGACCTTCAATCACTATGTATGGTATTCCAAAACCAACAATTTCAACCGTTCTCACTAAATGATCATGAAATGGAAACTTCCTATTATGGCCATTTTTCTGTGAATCATTCACGCCTGGAAACTGATTTTCTTCCATACGCCAATAAAATCCTTTTCCCGCAACATGTAGATAAGGGATTTGTTCGCTATTCAAAAAAGTTAAACCGTTATTCCCCTGCCAATTCACCATTTCCATATCAAATCCTTTCAGCCGATTTGATTTTTTGTCCTTATCATATTGGTTTTTTAACTGTTCGATTAGAAATAAACAATCCAATTTTGACACAGACAAAAGAGTTGAACGATTCGGTTTTCTCGATGGCACCACAATTGATTCGTGAGAATTTGTTAAATACAGGAGAACTTTCTTTGCTTCAGTTTAAAAATATTTTTTTAGCGTCACTAATCTCCTTTTCTGAATCAGAAAGTATAGAAAGTCCAGAACAATGTAGGCCGTTTACATACATGACGCATGAAAATCAATGTATATTTTGTTTCTCTTGTAAAGAGGGAAATCTATTCAATCGTTCAGCAGAACAATTTTTTGGGTCTGTTTATTATTCCTTGCTCATTCATTTATTTTTTAATCAAATATTCATAGACATTGTCGGGCAATATTCCATCATACATACGGAGAGGAACAAGAAAGAAGTGAAGCAAATTCTTTTTCTCATCAATGCTTTCATGTCAAACTATTATTATGTTTTGTCGCCTGCTACTTTTGCGACGAAGGAGGTGTTTGAACTGTTGAGAAAAAGCTTTTGTATAGATCATTTATATGCCAATATAAAGGACATACAATTTACCCTATTTAAATATCAGGAGGAAGCAGGTAAAAAGAGGGATAGTTTATTGCTTCTCATTTTAACTTTATATACAGTGATTTGCGGTATTTTCAGCATGAACTTATTTACTCATGATTTGGTTGGCAATATCAAATGGTCTCATTTTAAGTCCTATAATCCATTTGAATATTTTGCCGTTTTCATCGTATTTAGTGGTATGATGGTCGTAGGTTTTCTAGGACTACAAAGCCTATATGTTACATATCAGGATAAAAAGTCGCAGAATAAATGGATAGTGAAATCCATCTATTCTGCGACTAGCAAACGTTTTAAAAAATAAGGAGTTCATATGATCAGAAACATTGGGGTAACCAAAACTTATGAATTGGAAGTTAATCAGGATGTTGCTACATTAATAAATGGGGATTATTTGTGGTATTGGATTGATTTTAATCAGCCTACTGAAGATGAGACCGATCTGCTGAGGGATCCTCTCTCCTTTCATCCTTTGGCCATTGAAGATTGTATTCACCATCTTCAGAGGCCGAAGCTTGACTACTACGAAAATTATACGTTTTTTGTCACACAATCATTAAATCAAGAAACCATTTCAAAAGATGAAATTGACTTTTTTATTAGCAGCAAATATATCATCACGTTTCATCATAAGCCATCCATTGAAATCAATGAAACATGGAATCGTTTAAGCCATTCGTCACAAATTGAGAAATGGGATCCTGCGCATGTTTTATATAACGTGATTGATAAGATGGTTGATAATTATTTCCCGCCTATCTATCAAATTGAAGATCGATTAAGTGAAATTGATGAGAATTCCAAAGGAAGGTCAACAGAATCCTTATTGGAGGATTTATTTGATACTAGGCATCAGCTTCTCTCCCTCAGACATACAATTACACCGATGAGGGACCTCGTCTATAGAATACTTAATTCCCAACGAATGCAGGAGATTCAAGGGAAAATGGTCTATTTTTCCGACATTCATGACCATTTATTAAAATTAACTGAAATGATTGAGGCAAACCGAGAGCTGACCACCGATATTCGCGATAGCTATATCTCGATCAATTCCGAACAAACCAACCATGTAATGAAAGTCCTTACTGTCATTACGACCATCTTCATGCCGCTTCAATTTATTGTAGGACTCTATGGAATGAATTTTAGATATATGCCTGAACTAACCTGGAAATACGGTTATTTTGGCATCCTTTTCATTATGGCAGCCATTGCCATTGGCATGTCATGGTGGTTTATGAAGAAAGGTTGGTTTAAATAAAAACTCATAACCAATATAATAAGAATTGGATAAACATTCAGAAAGGGGTACATACATGGCTTTTCCTAATTCAGAGGATACAATGCAAATAATTAAGGACTTGGTTTCGATCCCTAGTCCATCTGGTAATACTCGAGAAGTGATTACTTTTGTTGAGAAGTTTCTTGCTGAACTGCAAATTAAAACTGTACGGAATCGAAAAGGAGGTCTTATTGCAACCATTGAAGGTACAAACAAAACACAGCATCGTATGCTGACAGCACATGTTGATACATTGGGAGCAATGGTAAAAGAAATCAAAGCGAACGGCAGGCTACGAATCGATTTAATTGGCGGATTTAAATACAATTCAATTGAAGGTGAATACTGCCAAATTGAAACAAACAACGGCAAAAAATATACTGGTACCATTCTAATGCACCAAACCTCCGTCCATGTATATAAAGATGCTGACAAAAAAGAACGGAATCAAGAAAATATCGAGATTCGAATTGATGAAAGAGTACAAGATGCTGAAGAAGTTCGTGCTTTAGGAATAGAGGTTGGAGATTTTGTTTCGTTTGATCCAAGGGTTGAAATTACCCCAAGTGGCTTCATAAAGTCACGGCATTTAGATGATAAAGCAAGTGTTGCTATTCTGCTTCAATTAATGAAACAGATTAAAACGGAGAATATGACTCTCCCCTATACAACTCATTTTTTGATTTCAAATAATGAGGAAATAGGTTATGGCGGAAATTCCAATATTACTCCGGAAACGGTGGAGTATTTGGCTGTGGATATGGGGGCTATCGGTGATGGACAATCCACGGATGAATATACCGTCTCCATTTGCGCAAAAGACTCAAGTGGTCCTTATCATTATGAATTGCGAAAACATTTGGTTAGGCTTGCCGAGGAGAACAACATTGGTTATAAACTAGATCTTTATCCCTTTTACGGCTCAGATGCCTCTGCAGCCATTCGTGCCGGACATGATATTATACATGGGCTAATTGGACCGGGAATTGATTCATCGCATGCGTTTGAACGGACCCACCGAACATCGCTTGAGAACACAAGCAAACTTTTATACCATTATGTTCAATCGTCTTTAGTTGAATAGGTTTTGAAGAGACCAAGTGTACATCACTTGGTCATTTTTTATCAAATGTCCATTTAATTTTAATGGTTTTCTCATTATGTTTTAATGCAATAAACAGGTTGCCGAATTAAGATTAATAAGGGTTAGATGATGAAAAGCTGTCTTTTACATCGATAAATTCCTTGGGGGCTATCCAACATGTTAGAAAAATTAAAAAAATGTTTCGTGAATCCCAAAGTAAATTGGACCGGAAGATTTTTGTACTATTTAATCATTTTATTATTGTTATTTTTCATGTACGGCTTTAATGATGCCAGTGCAGGTACCTATATATACAACGATTTTTAAAGGGGGATGCCAGAACTATGAGACTACTAGACAATATTGAATATGTTGCCTTGAATCATCCAGAAAAAATGGCTTATATTTCTACAGACTCTCAATTGACCTACGGGGAGCTATGGCAGCAATCTAACCAAATTGCCGGTTATCTGGAATCGAAAAAATTGACAAAGAGCTCACCTATTTTGGTCTATGGTCATATGGGCGCATCAATGATTGCTTCTTTCTTAGGAAGTGTAATAGGAGGACATCCGTATATCCCTGTTGATATCTCGATCCCACATGATCGGATTTTAAAAATGGTAGAAAGTGCCCAAACAGAATTGATCATTGATACGACTAATGAATTAGCAATTGACCATGACGTTACAGTCGTCCAAATGGAAGAAATCATGTCCCATTCCAACCATGTAAAAACAGGAGCGGATAGGATCGAGGGAGATAAGAATTTCTATATAATCTATACTTCAGGAAGCACCGGTCGTCCAAAAGGCGTGCAAATCTCTGCCAATAATTTGCAAAGCTTCGTTGATTGGATGTTGAACGATTTTCCCATTCAAGGAGGACTCCGTTTTCTGAACCAGGCTCCATATTCCTTTGATTTATCCGTAATGGACATCTACCCTGCGCTTGCCAGTGGCGGTACCATTTTTACCATTACGAAAGACATGATTGCAAAGCCGAAATTATTGTTCGAGGCCCTTAATCAGTCCAATATACAAGTTTGGACCTCGACACCATCGTTTGTACAAATGTGTTTGATGGATCCTTCGTTCAATCACAATCTATTACCGGAGTTGTCAGTATTTTTATTTTGCGGGGAAATTTTGCCGGTTGCCATTTGCCAACAGCTTAAAGAGCGGTTCCCTCATGCAAAAATATTTAATACCTATGGTCCGACAGAAGCGACTGTCGCGGTTACATCTTTGGAAATTACACAAGAAATTCTGAAAAACTATCAAACTCTCCCAATTGGGAAGTCAAAAATGGATACAAACATTATTCTATTAGATGAACACGGAAATCAGGTTCCAAGTGGTGAAACCGGGGAAATAGTGATTGTCGGTCCTGGTGTGAGCAAAGGGTATCTTGGTCAGCTTGAATTAACTAAAAAGGCGTTTTTTGATGTTGACGGACAAAGGGCCTATCGGACCGGGGATGCCGGTTATGAAGATGAAACTGGGTTACTATTTTATAAAGGCCGGATTGATTTTCAAATCAAACTTCACGGGTATCGAATGGAGCTGGAGGAGATCGAATATCATATTGCCAAATCTATTTATGTAAAATCAGCTGCCGTTATCCCAGTTTACCAAAAAGATAAAATCGAATTTTTAATGGCTGTAGTGGTTCCAGGCGAACATCATTTCGAAAAAGAATATCAGCTAACCAGTGCGATCAAAAAGGAACTTGGCGAGATGATTCCTGCTTATATGATTCCTAAAAAGTTTTTTTATCAAGAAGACCTTCCATTAACGCCAAACGGAAAATTGGATAGAAAAATGATCAGGGAATTGGTTATGCAATGACTCCTTATGGTACTTTTTCATTCTTTTTCATTCTTGCCGTTCTTTTGACGCCTACGATTATACTTGGTTTAAGGGGAAAAAGGTTTCATACCTACAATATGGTCATTACCCTTTTTGCGCTGGCGATTATATTTTCATCGTCACTCACACAGGCCGTAGCACTTTTGCTGTTTACAATTTGGCAAGTCGCATTAATTCGCGGCTACAAGGCTTATCGTACAAAATCCAATGCCAATTACGCCTTTTATCTCGCAGTAGGTTTATCGATTCTTCCATTGGTTATGTCGAAGCTACTGCCCTATTTTTCACAGATAAATATGATAGGGTTTCTAGGAATCTCATATTTAACTTTTAAAGGCGTGCAAATGGTCATGGAGATTCGCGATGGGTTAATTAAAAAAGATCTGCCTTTATCGAGGCTTATCTACTTTATCGTCTTTTTCCCGACAATTTCCTCAGGACCGATTGATCGATATCGTCGTTTCGAAAAAGAACTGACAGCCGAAATTTCCAGTGATCAATACAAAGTATTGCTCTACGAAGGAATCAACAAAATTTTTCGCGGGTTTTTATACAAATATATAATTGGTTACTCGATTAATCATTATTTTATTGCTAATTTGCGCTTTATCGCCCATAGCCATTTAGAGAATCACCTTTATTATATGTATGGATATAGTCTGTATCTGTTCTTTGATTTTGCTGGTTATAGTGCGTTTGCGATTGGGGTCAGCTATATCATGGGCATTAAGTCACCAGAAAACTTTAATCGGCCTTTTATCAGCCGGAATTTGAAAGATTTCTGGAACCGTTGGCACCTTAGCCTGTCCTTTTGGTTTAGGGATTATGTCTTTATGCGCTTTGTTTTTTGGATGACAAAGAAAAAATGGATCAAAAATCGAAACATTGTTTCTAATCTTGGCTACGTTTTATTGTTTTTATTAATGGGTGTATGGCATGGTTTAGAAATTCAATATATTTTATATGGTGTCTATCACGCCATTTTAATGGTCCTGTACAATTCCTTTGAGCAATTTAATAAAAAACACAAATGGTGGCCGCAAAATCGATATACAAAGATCATTTCCATTGTTATAACATTTCATGTAATTTGCTTTGGCTTTTACATTTTTTCAGGACAATTATTTCATAAAGGAGTTTGAATAAAATGGAATTTAAAAATGAATTGATTAACTTATTAGCAGAAATATGTCAGGATGACTGTGTGAAAGAAAATCCTGATCTAGATCTATTTGAAGCTGGTCTTCTAGATTCTTTCGGTACTGTAGAACTGCTTGTACAACTAGAAGAGCGGTTTGGAATTATTGTCCCTATCACCGAATTTGATAGAGATACCTGGAATACACCAAATCAAATTGCCATTCAATTGGCTGATTTTCAATGAAAAAAGTGATTTTTTCACCACTAATTTTTGCATTGGTGGTATTGCTTGGAATCGTCCTTATTCCTAATAAATGGATCGAGATGATCATTCCTAAAAATCGTGTTGCCGAAGCAGCGACAGAATTGAATCCATTTATGTTCCAAGGGAAGTATATTCAGCAAAAAATGCTGGATGATCCACGGTATCTTCCCGTTTATGGTTCTTCCGAGTTAGCAAGACTGGACCGGTTTCATCCTTCAAATTATTTCAAAGAAACACATGCTGGTTTTACTCCCTTTTTAATTGGCCGTGGTGGAACTGAATCGTTAATCCACTTTTTGAATTTTTCGGAGCACACCAATCAGCTGAAAGGGAAAAAAATGGTGTTTATCTTATCACCGCAATGGTTCCAGCCGAATGGCACTGATGAGTCGCATTTTGTTCCTAACTACTCTTCCTTGCAAGGATATGATTTAGCTTTTAATCAGCAAATCAATCCTGCTCTGAAGAAAAAAGCAATTAAACGGTTATTAGCTTTTTCACCTGTTAAAAATGACCCGATCTTATCAACGTTATATAAAGCTGAAATTACGAAAGACCCATGGACAAAACGGAAAGCAATGTTAGCTACTCCTTTCGCTAAAGTTTATCGAAATTTATTGATTAAGAAAGATCTTTATTATTCCTTAGCAGGTGGGTTTCAGCGGAACCGAGAATTAAGTCCAAAAGTTAGACAAAAAACATGGAAGCAATTAGCCGTTCAAGCTGACCATATTGGTGCGAGGAAATCGACGAATAATCATTTCTATGTGATAAACAGTCAATACAATCATATAAAAAAAATGGTCCCTTCCCTTAGAGATACAAAAGAAGGAGCCTCATACGGCGTCTCACCCGAGTATGATGATTTCCAGCTAATCTTGGATTTATTAAAGAATGCGGGAGCAGAACCATTGTTTATTTCAATCCCGGTAAATGGGAAATGGTATGATTATACTGGATTCCCAAAAGAAGGACGGTTATCCTACTATAATCGTGTAAAATCACAAATACAAGCAGAGGGATTTCAAGTAGCCGATTTCTCCAGCCATGAATATGATCCGTATTTCATGAAAGACACTATTCATATCGGCTGGAAAGGCTGGGTTTATACCGACCGTGCCATTAAAAACTTTTATCAGAAAACAGCAACTGAAAATGTAGTTGTTCGTTCAAAATAACATAAAATGGCTTGACTGCTCTTTCAATGAAACAAGTCTGGCATTCTAATAGGCCAAAAGATATTATATGTATGATGAACCAGTATTTGTTTGGAGATGAGTTATATGTTATCGAATATTGGGGTTCCGGGGCTAATCCTTATCTTTGTGGTTGCATTGGTTATTTTTGGACCAAATAAACTGCCTGAAATAGGACGTGCATTTGGAAAGTCGATACGTGAATTTAAAAATGCAACACAGGATATAGTGGAAGATACGAAAGAAGAAATAATCGAAGACATCAAAGAAGCAAAAGATTCTGCCGACCCCAAAAAATAGGTCTGCAATGAAAATCCCCTGAATGGTCAGGGGATTTTGTGTTATCTTCTGCCTCTTTCAGCAAGTCCTTGAAATTGTTTCATTAATTTTTTTCTAGATTTTTCATTCCGCATTAAATAGGCAGCTCCCAAAGCCGCCGTCGTTAGCATCATTTTTTTCCGATCCATGTCTCTACCTCCTCACGTCTTATAAGATTTCCTTCATAATGACTTTTTAGTTACGGGAGTATTTCCCAAAAAAATGCCGATCCTGATGGGATTGGCATTTTTTTGTTATTTAGCTAAAAGTTCCTTTAATCTTTTGTTATGTTCTTCATACTGCCTTAGCATTCCATTGAGAAGGGTTGTAGCTTTCTTTGTCTCTTTTTTCTCTGCTGCTATTTCTAATTCGCGGAAAGACTTCCAATGGCCTATGTCTTTTCCTCCGTGAATTTGCTTAACAAATTCTTGCTTCGTAATCTTGCCTTCTTCTAACTGTTTTCGAAGTTTTTGCATTTTCTCCATTTTTTCTTTATGCCATTGTTCCCGCTTTGCTGCATTCTCTGGACTCATCCATTTATTTCGCAGCTGTTTCTTCTCCTCAAGGACCTTTGTCCATTCTGCTTTTTTTTCTGGGGTAAATTGATTCACATACCCCAACAGTTGCTTTTCCCTTTCTGCGATAAACGATTGCCAATCTTTAGTCCTTTTATGATGCTGCGAACCCTCTTCCGCCTCGCAATCACATTCCTGATCATGAAAATGATCATGGGTGTTAGGTACCGTCCCCACCGCTCCACCGATTCCTGGGGCCGTAAAGAGTATTCCCATCAGTAATAGAAAAATTTTTGATTTCATAACGAACACCTTCCAAACATAATTTCGGTTCGAAATTATCATTCCCTACTGTAATTAAAAAAA
>NZ_JBALNY010000014.1:22698-26792 GCF_036962145.1 Bacillus sp. JJ1764
ATATTGAAGTATTTATGAAAGTATCGTATCCTGTAGCTAGAAATAATGTGAATATTTTCACATACACATAGTCTTTTGCTCGTTTTTTTTCATCTGAGAAGTGAAGTATTTCACAAATAACTTATATTCTTTTAAAGGGTCTAGGAGTGAATGAAGATGAATAAACCAAAAATTGTAATCTTGGGCGGCGGCTACGGAGGAATTATTACGACAAAGAGATTAGAGAAATTATTAAAAACGAATGAGGCTGAGGTCACCTTAATCAATAAGCACGGATATCATTATCTTACTACCCAATTACATAAAGTTGGAGTAGCAACTGCTGTTGATCGGCAAATCGCTATTGCCATACCTCAATTAATTGATCAACGCAAAACATATTTCATTCAAGACGAAGTTTCCTTGGTAGATATAAACAATAAGGAAGTAAAGCTTGCAAGTGGTAAAACTGTTGAATATGATTACTTACTAGTTGCTCTTGGATTTGAAGTAGAAACCTTTGGAATTCCAGGAATTAAAGAACATGCCTTTGAAATTCGCAGCTTTAGAAGCTCCAAAGCCATCTATCACCAAATTCTTAAGCAATTTGAATTGTACAAGCAAGATCACGACCCAGCAAGATTGACTTTTGTCGTGGCAGGCGGAGGTTTTACTGGTATCGAAATGGTTGGTGAATTTATTGATGCAATGCCTAAATTATGTACCCAGCACGGTATCCCATTAAAAGACATTAAAATCGTTGCTGTGGAGGCGGCACCATCAGTTATTCCATTTTTCCCTAAACAGTCAGTGGAATACACAACCCATTTCTTTGAGAAGAACCATATCGAATTAATTACTTCCAAGAAAATACTGGAATGTACGGCAGAAAAATTATTGCTTGAGAACGGAATTGAAATTCCTACACGCACTGTCATCTGGTCATGCGGTGTAAAAGGGAATTCCATTGTTGAAAAATTTGGCCTTCCAATCGAAAAAGGGAAAATCCCGGTGGATCCCCATCTTCGAGTAAGGGGTATGAGCAATATTTTTAGTATCGGAGATTGTTCGTTGTTTAGAAAGAATGAAAATTCCGCTTTACCTCCTACAGCACAGGTAGCTCTTCAACAAGCTCCTGTTTGTGCCAAAAATATTGTGGCATCCATTCGTGGCGAAGAATTAAAAATATTTGAATACCATCATAAGGGCTCTGTAGCCTCCCTTGGAAATTGGGCAGGTGTAGGTCTGGTAGGAAAAGTCCGATTATCAGGATTGATTGGTGCATTCATGAAGCAAGTAATCGAAGCCCGATATTTATTCAATCTTGGCGGCTTATCCTTGATTGTCAAACAACATTTTGGAGTTGACCGAGAACCGGTTAAAGTTACGGCAAAAGAATAATATGCGTTACACGGGGAATCCTCCCCTGTATGATAGAATCATCCCGAATCAGGATTCCTTATCTCCCCCACAGTAAGGAATCGGCCCCACTCCGATACAGAGCGGGGCTTTTTTAATATACATCTTTTCTTGTAAAGACAATAAAGGAAACCAATAAGGCTGCTGCCCACCATATAAGCAATACCATTAAGGAAAATGATAAATTCATCCCTTCAATAGGAGGCGCGTTGCCCCTCATATAATCAGTTAACCGTAAGTTGACCATGAAAAAGTATTTGGCGGAATTCCATGAAGAAACCATATTACTTAGGATCGCTCCTGATATTAAAGCGGCTAGCATGACCCCCATACCTGCAGCGGTGCTGCGAATTAGCACAGAAAGCATAAAGGATAACGTTCCGACGACGATGGCAACAAACCAAACAAGTCCAAAATCCATTAATAAATACTTCCAAAGACTTAACAGTTTAACTTCAGAAGTATTTAATCCTGAATCGGTAACATTAAATCCAGTTAATATCGGGGTACCCCAACCTTTGTAGCCAAAAACTACTCCTGAAATCAAATAGGAAAGAATGCCAGCTATGGCTATAATTAATGAGACCGCTAGACATAACGTTATGTATTTACTTAAAAGGACCTTCCACCTTCGAACCGGCCTAGTTAATAAAAGCTTCACAGTACCAACACTATGCTCTGAGGATACCAAATCGCTGGCAATCACCATGACCATCAATGGAATAAATAAATCAATTGAATTTTCAAGAAAAATTCGTATAAAGGTTGGTGCTCCGGGTTCAGAGGGATTGATATCATGATCGAGATAATATTGTTGCTGCTGTAAGCTAATTTGCAATTGTTTTTTCCATTCATCGGAGATCCGGCTGCTGCTTAGTCTGTTCGTGGTATCAACAATTTGCTGCTGTAAAATCGTCCTCCAATCACTGGTACCCAATTTTTCACGCTGTGTCTCGGTTTGCTTATATTGTGCATACGTAAATAATACAACTAAAACTCCGATAATCAGAGCAATCACGACAAGACGCTTTTTGGCAATAACCTTCATCATTTCATTTTGTACCAGTTTAGTCAATGGTCTCACCCCCGGTTAACTCCAGGAATAAATCTTCCAAGACTGGCATTCTACGATTCATTTCCAAAACGGAAACACCCTCATTCACAAGCCGCCTGTTCCACTCCGGAGTTTTTTGCGCATCAAACTCGGTCCAAATGGTGTCATCATCCTTCACCTCAATAGCAGTCCACTTCTCTAATATTTCTTTCCCTTTTTCTAAAGGCTGCAAACGCCAAACCATTCGTTCACGATTTTCTAATAAGTGTTGTACTGTATCAATAGTGATGATGGTTCCTCTAGTCATGATAGCTACCCTGTCACATAAAAGCTGAATTTCACTTAATAGGTGACTCGAAACAAGGACACTAAGACCCTCTTTCTCAGCAAGAAAACGAATAAATTCCCGCATTTCGCGGATGCCTGCTGGATCGAGTCCATTAGTAGGTTCATCCAATATTAATATTTTGGGATTCCCTAATAAGGCTTGTGCAATCCCTAGACGCTGGCGCATTCCTAATGAATAGGTTTTAACTTTATCATGAATCCTTTCTGTTAAACCTACAAGTTCTGTTACTTCTTTAATCCGTTCATCCCCTACCCCATCAAGCATTCTGGCAAAATGCAGCAAGTTGTTATAGCCTGAAAGATAAGGATACAATTCTGGATTTTCTACGATACAGCCAAGATTCTGCATCGCTTCCCGGAAGTGGTGATCAATATTATAACCGCATAGCTCAATTTTTCCAGAACTTGGTTTAATAAGACCTACAAGCATCCGAATCGTGGTGGTTTTACCGGCCCCGTTTGGTCCAAGGAAGCCAAATACCTCACCTTCACGCAAATCAAAGGTGAGCCCCTTGATAATTTCCTTTCGGCCAATCGTTTTCTTTAAGTCTCTCACTGATAACGTAATTTTTTTCTCCATGGACTTTTTCTCCTCACCAAGTAAGCAATGAAGCCACACGTTCCGCAATCAAGCGGTACCCTTTGGCATTTGGATGAAACTTATCAGAATATAGATAATCATTAACCTTCAGCTCAAATAAATCAAATGTCGGGACAAAGATAATCTTGGGAAATGTTGCACTTACCTCAGCACTATCATAATTCCACTGTCTAATGACTTTTGAGGTTTCCTTCCCTTGGTCGAGTTCGATAAAAGGATTATACAAGCCAATAAAAAAAACATTTGCGTTCTGGTTGTGTTTCCGGATTTCCTCAAAAATAATCCTTAGATTTTCAAGGTATTTTTTCTCTATGGTAGCAATCTCTCCAGTCTGAAAATCTTCGAGACCTTGTCCTCCCCTAAATAAATCATTTCCACCAATGGTTACTAAAATTACATTTGCTTTTGCTATTTGCCGGCCCACTTCTGTCTGCTGTATCTGCTCACGAAGCTGATCGGATCTTTGTCCGTTTATGCCAAGATTGGTAAGTTGGACTGCTCGTTTTGTTTTCTCTTTTATTTCATCCACTACATCCCCTACATAGCCTTTACCTGTTTCATCACCCGTTCCTCTCGTCAAGGAATCTCCTAAGGCCACAACTGTTAGTCCTTTTTGATTTTCAACTTTCATGGTTTCATCCACTGTCTTCTCGATCTTTTCGGGTTTTACAGCATAATAATCCCCCACCGCCC
>NZ_JBALNY010000136.1:0-17498 GCF_036962145.1 Bacillus sp. JJ1764
AGTATAGATTGTCCCTTTTCCAACATTGGCAAGCTTTGCGAACTGATCCATTGTTGTGGCCTTATAGCCAAATAATGAAAATGACTTGGTTGCAGCTTCAACTATCATTCTTCTTCTATCAGGAGCCATGTGCACCCTCCGTTCTTATTGACCAATTTAGTTTTATGGTCATTCTCATCTAATTTTAATATAACATAGCCTTTACACCAATACAAATAAACTTGTAAAGAGAATGGAAAAAAGCATAATGGAAGTGCCTGGGCGATTTGATAAAGATAGATCACAGAGTGGATAATTTTTACGTTATCCCTCCATCTCACTTTTAATCTTTTATTCATATTCCATTCATAATCCGAGCTTAAGATGATGGCAAAGATAGATAGGAGATGATTGGAATGCTGAAACCCATTCAGAAGTTAGTTCAATTTTCAAGCAGTAAAAACGGCTCAAAGATCATTCTTTCGATTTGGATCGCCATTGTCATATTATTAAGTTTTTTGGCTCCTTCTTCAAAGGACTTTTCTGTTAGCAGCAAGGAAGGAAGCGTAAAAAACGATACCCCTTCTGCTATCGCTAAACAGGTACTAAAAAAACAATTCCCTAGTAAAGAAGGACTAACTGGGTTACTCGTTTTTCATCGGGACAATAAAATCACAAATGAGGACCGGAATAAGATTTCAGAAGTTAGTAAATGGCTCTCTTCAAACGATAAACCTAAAGAGTTGGAAGGGGCCGTACCTTTTCATCAGTTGCCCAAACCAGCGCAGGATCAGATGTTTTCAAAGGATGGAACAACCCTTCTTCTTAATTTTAATTTAAAAGAAGGCGCTGATTCTCATGCAGCTAATGAAACCATTAAAGCGATAAATGACAAACTGAAAGAGATGAAATTAGGATCTTTACAGGTTGAAATCACGGGGCCTGCCGGAATTTCTTCAGATACCATTACTATTTTTAAAAATGCTGACTTTGTTTTAATGCTTGGTACGATTGCTTTAATTTTTGTGATTTTGTTGGTCATTTACCGATCACCTTTACTCGCCGTCATACCTTTAGTTATCGCCGCAATCGTATACCAAGTGGTTGACCGGGTATTAGGAATGGGCGGCAAGAACGACTGGTTTGTGTTAGATAGCTCAGCGATTTCTATCATGCTGGTTCTTTTGTTTGCAGTTTTAACTGATTACAGCTTGTTTATCTTCTCTCGATACCGCGAGGAATTAAAAAAATTCCCTTCCCAGTATAGCGCGATGGGAGAAGCGATCCATCATGTATCAGAACCCATTTTATTCAGCGGCGGTACCGTGCTTCTTTCTGTTTTAACACTATTTGCAACGGTTTTTGAACCATATAATCATTTTGCACCGGTTTTTTCAGTGGCGATGGTGTTTATTCTATTGGCAGGTTTAACCCTAATCCCGAGTATGTTTGCGATCATGGGGCGCAAGGCATTCTGGCCGTTTGTGCCAAAGGCCACTGAACAATTAAATAAAAAGCAAGGCTTTTGGAAGAAAGTCAGTAAGCAAGTAGTAAAACATCCATCCATTATTACCGGTATTCTCATGGTTACCTTGCTAGCTGGTGCCTTGAATACCCTATCGATTCACTATTCATTTAATATTATGAAGTCGTTCCCAGACGAGCTTTCATCCCGTAAAGGATTTGAATTATTGGAAAAGTATTATCCAGCCGGGCAACTGGCTCCAGTTACCGTCATTTTAACCAAGGATAGCGAAATAACGATTGATGATAAATTTTCTAACAACGTACAAACTCTCGAAAATAAACTGAATTCCATCAAGGGTGTTGATTCCATCACTCAGGGTGTAACCGTAAATATGAAGCAAGTCCCTCGGGGAATGATCAGTGAAGACAAAAAGGCCGTGAAGCTACAATTGGTATTGAAAGATAATCCATATGATACAAGTGCATTAGAAACGGTGAAGCAGTTACGAAATCAAGATAAGAGAATGCTTAAAGATAGCGGATTTCCTGCTGATCACTATCAATTACATTATGATGGGCAAACAGCCGAACAATTAGATATTCGCGCTATGAACCAGCGGGATATGATTATTTTATTCTCTTTCGTCACCATTCTAATTACAATTATGTTGGGAATTCAGACACGTTCCATCTTAATGCCTATACTAATGATGTCAACAATTCTGTTATCGTTTGTCGCAACACTGGGATTTGGCTGGATTATTTTCCACAATATCTTAGGCTTTGATTCCATCAGCTACCGTTTACCGGTCTATGCATTTGTATTTATGGTCGCATTGGGCGTTGATTATAATATTATGCTTGTTTCTAGAATCAAGGAGGAAGCGGCTCATGTATCTTGGAAAGAGGCAGTTGGAAATGGGGTCGCACTAACCGGAGGTGTCATATCTTCTGCCGGTATTATCTTGGCTGCAACGTTTGCCGTTTTAATGACCCAGCCGTTACAAGAGTTGTTTTTATTCGGAATGACCATGGCACTTGGAGTTATCATGGATACTTTCTTAGTAAGAGGCATGCTGCTTCCTTCGATATTAGTACTATTGAAAAAAGGAACACCGCAAATGACTGTTTCAACAGATCAAAAAGTAATAGGTGAATAGAAATGAGGCAGCCGAATTTTTCCGGCTGCCTCATTTCTATTTATGCACAACTAGATGAGCAAAATGAAAGTGATCAAAGGAATGCAGATCATCATCTCTGTCTTTGAAATACATCTCTTCAATATTTTCTGGAGCAAGATTTTCATACACTAACATGTTGCAGTCTTGAATTTCAAAATCTAGTTCGAACGGGTCAAACCCAGTAACCATTTTTTCCCCTGTTTGAGCAGTTATTTGGCGCATTTGGATTAATTTCTCAGAGGCAAGTTTATCATGAAAGGCGGTATCATCGAGGTAATCAAATACAAAAGAGCTGCCGCTTACGGTCATTTCTGAAATAGTTGAAAGTAGTTTGTAAAAATCACGTTTCCTTAAATACATCACAACACCTAACAAGCTAAAGTAAGTCAATTTCTGCTCATGATACCCAATATTCTTCAACTCTTCCCTGAGTGAATCATGTGTAAAATCAACAGGAACAAATCTTACATTTTTAGGAATCTCAATCCCCAATTCTTTCAATCTGCTCATTTTAAATGCTTGTGTTGCAGGGTGGTCCACTTCATAGATCATAAAATCGTTAGGGAGATTTTTCTGTCTTAAGGCAAAGGTATCAAGTCCAGCTCCTAAAATCACATATTGGCTAAAACCACGTTTGATCGCAGCCAACAGACCATCCTCTGCATATCTAGCTCTGCTAACTAACTGAGGAACCGTTTGATGATTCATCACCCATTTCAATTTTTCCGCAGCCGAGGTCAATTGCTCCGCCTTTTCCGGATTAAAGAACGCAATCGCCTGTGCCCAATTACTACTTATGAGTTCCTTTTCCTCATCCAACAAAATTTCATTGGCAACACCGTCTTGAAAAATCGGATTCCTGCTAGATGCTGTGTGATACCCTCTGGCAAAACAACTTACCAACGCTGTTAAACTTCCCTTACTATTTTCCAAAAGAAATTCCCCCTTAAACGAAAAAACTCCTAGGCCAAATGATCGGCTAGGAGTTTATTTTAAGAGAATAAAACATTAAAGTCAATAATTTAAATTAATATTATAACACAAAAATATTTGTTTGTCAATATACTTTATATGTATTTTTTCAATTTCTGTCTAAAAATTGTTCCTGAAGGAGCCAATGAACTACTTAATACTATCAATGGTTACTCTACTCCATTAAAATTAAATTGTATAGCCAACATGATTAACTGATAATGCCATAAAATTGAAAGAGAGGTTACATCTTTTAGATACAAGGAGGTAAAATTACAATGAAAACTAGAAAAACAATGATCTTAACCTACTCAGCAATGGGAATTGCCTTAAATGTCATATTAGGCACCGTTGTATCATCACTGAAAATCCCCCTACTATTCTTGGATACGATCGGGACCGTCTTAATATCTGTATTATTCGGGCCTTGGTGGGGTGTCTTGACTGGGGGATTAACAAATGTCGTACTAGGAGCAACTACAGGGGCTTCTGCCATTTTCTTTGGGATCGTTAATATTGCTATTGCAGTGGTTGTCGGTTTTATGTCAAGGAAATTTGATTTTACTAAATGGTATATAGCCATTCTTACTGGACTTATTTTATCAGTAGTTGCACCACTTATTGGAACACCGATTGCTGTTGCTGTTTATGGTGGCTTAAATGGCAGTGGCATGGATTTGGTAGTTGTATGGTTAAGGTCTGCAGGAGAAAGTATTTTTGCTTCCACATTTCTATCAAGAATTGCTGGGAATTTTGTAGATAAAATCATCACCTGTATGCTCGTCACGTTTATGATTTCACGCTTACCCAATTTTTCAAAAATCATGGAGAGGGAAAAACGACATGCAGCGTAGTAAAAAAATCTTAATCGTTTCTCATTGCATTTTAAACCAGAATACGGTCATTGAAGAAGAAGCAAGAGCTGAGGGGGCCGTTCAATCAGCGGTAGAGTGGGCTATGAAGGAAGGCTTCGGATTTCTCCAGTTGCCCTGCCCAGAGTTTACATTTCTAGGTTTAAACCGCCCGCCAATGACGTATGAAGAATATGACACTCCAGAATATCGTCGGCATTGCCGGGAGATTTTAACACCGGTTATCCAGCAAGCAGAGGAATATGTGAAAAATGGCTATGAAATGGAGGAACTACTTGGAATTCAAAGCAGTCCTTCATGCGACCCCTCCAGAGGTGTGTTTATGGAGGAGCTTTATGGAATGCTTGCTGATAAAGGGATCACATTAAAAAAATTAAGATACCTTCCTAATACGAGTAATCCGAAATTCAATAGTGAAGTCCATAGTATGATGAAGAATTAATATTAAGAAGAAGCCAACCTCCTATTTATGGTGGTTGGCTTCTTCTTTTTCAAGAATTATATATATCCGCTTTGGAAAAAATAATCGAAAATATTAATCAAACATTTGATTAAATCTTATGTTTGCCTGGAAGGAATGAATGACATCAGTGAGAAAAATTAAACTTTATACTGCATGTGTTACTTTTATTTTTTTGATTACGGGCTCTTTCCTTTATTTTTTCCAGAATACATATGGACAAGAGATTGATCCATTGAATATTCATTATGGAAAACATACCAAGCAGACATTAGATATTTACAGAGCAAATACCGAAAAAAAATCACCAGTCATCATTTATGTTCACGGCGGGAGCTGGACTGCGGGGGATAAAAATAATGTTTCAAAGAAACCACTATTTTTTACAAATCAAGGTTTTGTGTTTGTATCAGTCAATTACCGCCTTTTTCCCGAGGCAAGCTATCACCAAATGACTGATGACCTATCCTCGGCCATTAAATGGATTTATGATCACGCGGACCACTATGAAATTGACAAAACACGAATTAATTTAATGGGCCATTCTGCCGGTGGCCATTTAGTTACGCTAATCGGAACAAATCCGAAATATTTAAATAAGGTTGGTCTTTCACCTCTGTCAGTGAGATCCATTATTGATTTAGAGGGTCCCGTTGATTTATCACTGTTAGTTTCAAGGGATGCAAAGTTTAAAAGGGTATTTGGTGATAATAAAATGGATTGGGCAGAGGCTTCTCCACTTGCTTATGCCAAAAATCAATATGCGCCTCTTTTTTTAGTCAATCACAGAGATTCATCTATTAAAACCTTTTTGGAAGTTGCAAGTTCTGCAGGCAATACAGTAAAATACTTCGAATGTCGAACACTTTCTCACCGGGGAATTACCAAAGAGCTTGGGTCTACTACTACTTCAGAGGAAGCCAAGGACCTAACAAATGCCGTAGTTGATTTTTTAAAAACCTATAATTAAAAAAACATCTGCCTAGTAGTATTTTAGGCAGATGTTTTATTTACAATTAAGTAGCTTTATGCTTTGTATTCTAATTATTTCATGGATGACTAAAATAAAAAATGAGCGGTTCATTTTCAAAGCTATTGCTTCCCCTTACTTAGCTGTTCCCGATCTGCAAATTTCGGCGGCTGCTCCATCCACCCTCTTTCAATCATTAAATTCAACCCATCTTCCCCGAAATTTCCTGCTTTGGTAATAAAACCTGCGTACATGGCACTTATGTCCCTGCGCATCGTCGTTGCTAAACCGCCTCCATAGGTGATTATTCCAAGATTGGACAGTACCCCAACCACATACATCATAAATTGATCTGAGAATGGAGCAACGGTGGAATTAGTCACACTTTGATCCCAAGACATTCCGGCTGGCACGTCGCTTTCGATTAACATATCATGAATAGAGCTTAGGATGTGCTTGCATAGGTGTTTTCCGTGAAGAAAATAATTACGTATTTCCTGCTCATTAGCAACTTGAGAAAAGCCCGTACAAGTAGCACTTCCAATTTCATTTTGAATGGAGTTGATTACTAAGTGGGTTGCCTCAATTGCTAACAAAGGACGTTTTCGGCCGAACCATCCTGTTAAAAAGCTATCCTTGTTAATATAGTCGACTTCAGTAGGATAGTTCATAGTCGGCATCGGTACATAAATCCCTTTATCTTGCATAAATACGACCGTATCATTATAAAGCTGGGAAGTGTCATCCAGAAAGGATTTAAACATTTCCCGGATATCTTCTCTAGCCGAAATGGTGAAGATTGACAAGTGCGAAGCAACAGCAAACCGACACATTTGTTGTACATACTGCAGGTAAAATAAATCAGAAAAAAGTTTGGGAGCATTGGGAACTACATGCTTTTCCACTTTAAACCCTTCCGGAACAGCTATTTTTTCTTTAAGAAAAATTTCATCTACATTGTTCTTATGGTTTATGGCAATCTCATATGTTTTTTTGAGAAATGGCAAAATGTCGGGGTCAGAACATGTTTCGATAAAATGTTTCATAAGACAAATTGCCACACTATCATTCATATTGGTTGCCCATAATGCAGAGATTTCTCCGCATGTTAATTTTACAATCTCAGGTTGATTGCTCACATAGATCCCTCCATACATCTATTTTTCCCCGAAAGAATGAAGGATATTTAAACGAATATTAGAAAGCCCGCCGATTGGCGAGCCTTTAGGCGAAAACAGGGGCGTAGTTGCATTAATGCCTGATAAAAAAGTTATACTTTCTTCCTATCGGCAAATAAAAAAACAGGACCTACACTGATCCTGTTTAATAAGTTTGCTATTTTGGATTGGTAAATAATTGATAATTATTTTTCCCGGCTCTTTTGGCTCCATAGAGAGCAATGTCACTTTGTTTCAACAATTCTAATCTGGACGTTCCATCCTTAGGATAAAAGGCAATTCCAATACTCGAAGTCGTATGAAACGAATATTCACCAATTTTCCAAGGTTCTTGAATGGCAGCTATGATCCGCTCCGCAATATTTATGGCATCTTTTTCTTCATTCAGTTCTGGAACTATGATGGTAAACTCATCGCCGCCCTGTCTGGCAAGGCAATCCATTTCCCGAAGACATCCTTTTACTCTATGAGCAAATTGCTTAAGAAACTCATCACCTACATCATGCCCCAGATTGTCATTGATTTGTTTGAAGTTATCAATATCCATATACATCACAGCGATATATCGATTATTCGATTCTGCTAATCTAATCTCTTGTTCTAAACGATCATTAAATAATCTCCGATTCGGCAGGTCTGTCAGAGTATCATGGAATGCCAAATAGGTCAGTTTTTCTTCATACATTTTTCTTTCGGTAATTTCTCTCGAAACGATAAGGAAGTGTTCAAATTCCCCGTTTTCATGGAAAATGGGTGTTGCTTTTGCCTCCACCCAAATCCATTCTTCCTTAATGTTTTTAAAACGAAAATGAAAAACACGGACATCTCCGCTTTCAACCATTTCATCAAAATGCTTGCGGACATGAGGGAGATCATCTTGGTGCATAAATTCCCTACCACGTTTTCCTTCATAAGCTTCACTTGGAAATCCTAAGACTGATACATGGGAAGGAGATGCATACTTGAAAATTCCATCATGATCTATGATACAAACAAGATCTGTCATATTTTCCGCGATTAGTCTATATCTTGCTTCACTTTCACGAAGTGCCTCATCTACTTGCTTCTTATTGGTTAGATCATGGATAATCATGAAATATGCAGGTTTCCCTTTGAAATTTAATGATATTCCACGTACTTCTATATCGATTATTTTTCCATCCATTCGAATTGCTTTTTCTTCAGTTGGAGAAATAACAATCCCAGGCTGGTCTAATTTACAGATACATTCCTCAACTACATCTTTATATTCTGGTGGTGAAAAATCAAGTAACGATTTTCCAATCAGATCATCCAAAGAAGAGGCTGCTAATAAATTCAAGCAAGCTAGGTTTGCATGCAAGATACCGTCATCATTATGAATCATAATAGCTTCGGGATATAGTTCAATAAATAAATCTTGTTGTGTTTCATACCATTTCAGTTGCGCGCCATGCTCCATATCGATCACCAGATATACCACCACTCTTTCATTATTAAGCTATCTACTATTATCGCAATATCATTATATACTCCCATTCGACAAAAATCGACTTTTATTAAATGGAAAAATCGAGACAGTAAACGAATTACTGTTCTCAGTTTTACACCAGGGAATAATAAGGAGCAATGCAGACCTTATTCCTGCCTGTCTTTTTCGCTTGGTATAAAGATTTATCGGCATCTTCAATCAGCATAGCGGGATCAGTGGTCGTATCCTGAAAACTTGATACACCAATAGAGATGGTTAATTTGATTTTCTTACCTGAGAAAAAACTAAACGTATGGTTTTCAACATTCTCTCTAATCCTCTCGGCAATCTCCACTGCTCTGCTTAAAGGGCAGTCCCTCAATAATACCGTAAATTCTTCACCGCCATTTCGGCTGACAATATCAAAAGGTCTTGTGTTTTTTTGTAAAACAATTCCTAACTCTTTAAGGACGGCATCTCCAGTTTCATGCCCATACGTATCGTTAATATGTTTAAAAAAGTCGATATCGATATAAAGTAGAGAAAGCTTTAAATCATTCTCCTTTGTCTCTTTTATCAAATGCTTAAAGACCTCATTAAATTTCCGCTTATTATTTAATCCTGTTAAACTGTCTGTTACTGATTCCTCCAGATATTTATCATAAAGCCTTTGGCTTCTTCTAATATATCCAATCACGTAGAAAGATAAATAGGCTGATAAGCTGGAGACCAGCCAATAAACTGGGATTACTTTTATAAACACATCGATATTATGAACAAGGTATCCAAATATTGCTGAGAACATGAGATTATTAAAGGTTAAAATCATGGTAACTTTAAACTTTTTTGAAAAATTACGTTTTGAAAAATAGATTGCAAAAAGCGTCCCTGAAACACTCATCAGCAAAGCATAGTAAAAAACATTAGTGGAAATAAAATACCTCCCGATGATTGTTAAAATCATTGAAATAATTGCTGGAAGAGCACCTCCATAATAAGCTACCAGGATGGTAGGAATGTGACGTAGATCCACGAATGTCCCACTAACTTTAATACTAAATAGCATAAGTAAAATGCTTAATAGACCTCCCCATATCCCAGCAAGAACCTTTATGATATAGGGAGAACGGGAGGATAATGGGGATTTTTTAAAAATTTGCGAGTAGAAAAACAGGATGGAGACAAGTATTGATAAATTAACAAATAAGTCCTTTATGATCATACAAAATCACCAACAGACAAGATTATTAGGTAGTACCTAATAGAATTCACACTTTTTTCTAGTTTTATGAGGGTTTTGTATAAAAACAAAAGGACTCCAGGGTATGAAGTCCTAATGAATGCCTTATTCATTTACTTGATAAACAACACGCCCATTATAGAGGGTCAATGCCACTTTTACATTTCTCATTTCCTCCATAGGAACGGCAAAAACATTTTGATTCAATACCGCAATATCTGCAAACTTCCCTGCTTCTAATGTTCCCAATCGTTGATCTTCAAAGTTGACATACTGCCCGCCTATTGTCCATGCCCTCAAATTCTCGGCAATACTCATTCCTTGCTCTTTATTAAACCCTTGTTCTGGTTTACCGTCAGGGAACCTTCTGCCAACAGCATGATAAATAGACAGTGGAATATTTGGTGTATCAAGCGGTAAATCGGTGCCGCAGCAAATATTGACCCCTTCATCAATCATGCTTCGGTAGGCCCAATATTGCTTTAACCTGTGTTCACCTACAAAGCTTGGTCCATAAAAGTCTTCATATCGGCCCGTTCCATTCATTATCTGCACATAATTTGTTGCGGTAATATCCAAGTCAGCCATTCTTTTGATATCAATCGGATGAATCATTTCGAGATCAATGATTGTATGTCTGGCATCCCTTTTTCCATTGTTTTTCATGCAGTTTTCAAAAATATCAATGGATTTTCGAACAGCTGCGTCACCTTCAGCATGAAGAGCACAGCGAAATCCTCTACGATCTGCTTCTAGAACACTTTTACCTATAGCCTCGTAGTTCACTGGTGATTGATTACAGGTATCAGGTTTGTTCGTATAAGGTTCCAGCATATCACCATTGAAGGAGGCAATTTCCCCATCAGCCATTAGATTATATCCCATGAACTTAATAGAATCACCTGTAAATCTTTCACGACAGGACTCTCCATAGTTAAAATTGATTTCTTCCGCAACAGGCTGGGAGACGAGATTCACTCGATGTATTAGCTCCCCCGTTTCCGCAAAATTAGCAAGAATATTGGAAAACCCGGAATAGTCATCAAACCCAATTTCTTTTATAGAAGTAATTCCTCTCGATGCTAAAAGGTGGCTAAACTCCCTGTATTCCTCTGCCATTTGCTCACGATCACTTAAAATTTCTTTTAATAACTTCCAACAAGCTTCTGCGTAACATTCATCTTTTGTAAAACCGTATTTCTCTTCCGCAGCCCGATTCATGAAGCAAAAATCACGAGCAGGTGTGAAGATTGCTACAGGCCGATCACCAAATACTTCATCCAATAGACGCCCTGTTTTTTCTTGTTCAGACCATCCCTCCACATTTAGTCCATGACCCACCAACGTTTTTCCCTGCGGAATGGTTTTGGAATAGCTTTTAACCATCTCTAAGACTTCTAAACTACTGGAAGCACCGGAACAATCTACTCCTGCCCTGGTCCAGGCATATCCTGTAAAGAAAACATGGTTATCCAGAAATCCTGGACAAACCAGCTGATCACCTAACTCATAAATGGTTGTTTCCGGACCTGCCCATTTTCCTATCTCGCTTTTACTCGCAACTGCAGCAATTTTATTACCTGTTATCGCTACAATGCCAGGGACAGGCGATTCATCATCTGGTTTAGCCGAAAAAATACAATTAGAAACTAAGATTAGATCCGCATATTTACTTTCCGTCTTGTTCATTTTTATGGCTCCTTTTTTTTAGAAAATATAACCGGCTGCTAAATACAAGACGGCGGCAATTCCAAATGAAATAAAGTGATAAGGAAGTCCCGACACATTGTGCTCATATAAGTCCAGTTTGGTGGCGGCAGCGGTACACATCCCAGCATCTGAGGCAAAACTTGCATTACTTCCAAACAAACCGGCGCAGAATAGGGCCCCTAAACATAGGTATGGATTTGCTCCTGTAGCAGCAGCAAGCCCAATGACAGATGGAAGCACCATCATATAAAGTGTCCAGTTAAAAGTTACTAAGAATTCGGTACCACAGAATAGTAGGAACAATGCAACTGGAAGCAGATGTGGATCCACGATATTATGGGTTGCTCCAACAATAAACTTTGTGAAACCCAAATCTGAAATCATAGTGGACATGGTGATCCCAATAATGAATAGGAACGTCATTTGAACCATACTGTTAAATCCTTCAAAAACGATATTAAAGATGTCCTCCATTTTGAAGATTCCCTGAATAAGGAATAATGCTCCTGATATCATAACGGCAAGCCCAATTCCATATTGCATATTAAAATCAAAATAAATACACGCACCAATTAAGGCCACAATAGGGATTAAGAAAGTTAACATATTAACGCCTTTTTTAGGCTCTGGCATTTCTTCCTCAACTACATCACTTGCCCCTGAACCCTTAGCCGGCGGAAATACTGAACCGCCCTTTTCCACGCGCTTATAAGCCTTTTTTATCAAACCGAGCTTTGGAAACCAGCCCATTGTTACCAATAGGGCAATGATCAGCGAAATAATGGAATAAAACATAAACGGAACGACCTTCATATATTCAGTGACACCGGATCCAGCCGCGGCAAATTTATTTTGTTCTAGGAGGGATGCACAGAAAACAACCCAAGAACCAATCGGTATAATACTAGAGGTATGGACGGCGGTAGCTCTGATGGTATAAGCGGTTTGCTCTCTTGGCACCTTAAATTCATCATTAACAGGCCCCATACTTGCTCCAATTACGAAGGCTTGAAGATAATCGTCCACACTTAAAACCCAACTTAAAATCCATTGAAAGAAAAGTGAAAACCGGGAGCTTTTTGCCTTTTTCGCCACTACCCTTGCAAAATAAGCGGCTGCTCCACTTTTCCTTAACATCTCAATGACAATCCCCAGCAATAAGAAAACTACAGCCAGATAGGCCGTATCTGCATCTGTAATCGTTTTCAATACATGGTCCTGATATTCAACGAAGAAATTAGTCTTATATTTAATGAACACAGCAAGCATACCTGACCATAAAAACCCTTCAATTAAGCTCTTTGTCAAAATAACAAATAGAAAGATGGCAACTGCCGGGAGCATGCTCCAACCTGCATAATATTTGGCTCCTTCAGGGGCAAAAATTCCACTGATAACGAAGGAAGCAATTAAAAAAGCATAGCCTAGAATCTTTTTATTTCTTTCACTAAATAAGGAGTTTTTCTTGGGAGTGTTTGGCGTAATATTTTCCTGGTTCTTTTCGTACAATTCCGTTTCGATTACTGCATTGGATTTCATAAGTTCAGTTCACCCCAAAAGAAATTTTTATTGCAGATGACATTTTTATTCAAACTTTCTACCAAATCCAAATGCTCCTTCTCGAAGACAATTATTCGCGGAAAACCTTGCCGCCTTGTTAAATGCATCCTCTATAACATTTGGAGACACCCTGACATTTTTCTTCCATCCATTTTGCAATAAGTGAATGAGGAAGGCAGTAACAAAGGAATCGCCTGCTCCCATTGTATCTAACGGCTCAACCAGCTCCACTACTCCTTCATAAAAAGCCTGTCCATCAAAGAAAACGGATCCGTCTGTACCCATGGTTGCTAATGCATAGGTGGTTCCCAAATCTATTACTTTTTGAAGCAATGTTTTTATACTGTCCATAGACTGTCCTTTACAAGAAAATAAGGCAAAATCAATATGCGGGCAAACCTCCTGTAAATAGCCCTCTTGATGAAATGGCTCTTCGTCCGCAAAATCGAAGCTTACCAAAGCCTCTAATGGTGTAAGCTTCTTTAATTCGGTTTCGACTTTGGCAAAACATCCTGAATGAATTAAAGCGAATTGGTTTAGATAATCAAGTTCCGTTTCCCCCAAAATCATGGGCTCTTTTGTAGAAATTCCACCCTCGTTCCAGTCTACAAATACTCGGTCACCTTCTACAAGATTCACTAAACAAAAACCACTTTCACCTTGTTTAACCACACAATGAGACAAATCAATCTCTAGTTTTGTTAAAGTATCTTTGATATGATCAGCAATCACATCATTTCCAAATACACCAATATAGGCAGAAGGAATGCCTAGTTGTTTGGCATAAACCGCAAAGTTGACGGCATTTCCGCCAGGATACATAACTCCCGTATGCTGATATTGATCAACGACATTATCACCAAATCCAACAACTTTCATTTCTGGTCTCCTCCATATTAGTAGGGGATTCTCCTATTAGAACTTTAGGTTTGGAGAATCCCCACAACCATTTTAGTATTCTATTTTTCGATAATATCTTCTAGTTGACAATGGATGATTTCGTTCTTTTTCTAAGTAGGTGCTCACTCGTTCAAATAAAGAAGCAATAATTATTGGTGATAGGAATTTACGGAACTGTTCGCTAATTCCTTTTAATTCATATTGCTTTGTATCGAAAATACTTAATTTATCTGTGTATTTGCTGGCAAAACGCTCAACTCGGTCCATTAATGGACGGCTTTCATCTTCACCAGTCATGAGGATGACACTTGTATCCCGCTCAACTAATTCTAATGTTCCATGGAAAAATTCTGCAGCATGGATGGACTTAGTCCGAATCCATTGCATCTCCTCCAGAACACACATAGCATAAGAGTACGTCTCTCCCCAAACACTTCCAGAACCAACCAACATATGATAGGTCTCATCTTTATAAAGCTTGGCAAATTGCTCTGCTTGGCTCTCTGTTTGTTGCTTCACATCAAGCAGCACATGTGGCATTTTCTCAAGCTCATCGGCAAATTGCTTGTATTGAGGGAAATCACCATTGGCTTCCATTAATTTAAAAATAAGCATATACAGCTGGAGGTAAATGGAGTCAGAAGCTGTATCGTTTTCTGAGTAATTGACTAAACAGTAATCTGATAGCTCAGCAAGTGGTGTACCCAATTCTCCTACTAACCCTATGGTTGTTGCACCCTTCTCTTTGCAATATTTCGCAGCTTGTACTGTTTCCTTTGTAGTGCCGGACAATGAAGAAAGGATTACTAGTGATTCAGGACCAAAATGCTTATGGTCATATAACACAAATTCAGCCGCAATCTCTGCAAAAACCGGAATAGTTGAATTCGATTTTAACATATACTCAAAAGGATACATGATGGCAATCGAACCGCCGGATCCAAGTAAAAATAAGTTCTTATAACCTTTCGCTGTAACAGAATCAACCACGTCCTCAATTTGACTCCGTAACTGGACAGCTCCTCTCGTTACTTTTAAAAAGTTTGCTTCATCAAAATTAAACATCTTACTTCCTCCTTATGTAACTCTATGGTATATACCATATTAATCGGTATATACCATTACCAGTGGCATATACCACTAAAAACGGTATATACCATTTATGAACTCAGTATAATCCTCCCCCTATTAAAAAGCAAGCGCTTTTTTTAGTATTTTACTAAAATGATAAATCTGTATAAAATCGGACAATATCTCCCCGAGTAACTGACTGCGAGTATTCAATCCGTCTTTCCTGATCATCATAAGCTACGGTTTCCAATAAAATACAGGCACTCTCATTTTGAACTTTTAGCATACGGCTCTCTATTTCATCACTAATGACAATTCTGGTATATTGGGTGGCTCTAAGGAGTTTAATGGAGTAAACTTCCTCTAGCACTTCGTATAAGGAAACATTATCATTCATATATTTTTCAATGCCCTTACAATACTTGTATGGAATCTGTGACAATTCAATGGCTACCGGAATTTCATCCGCCATTCTTAATCGTTTCAACGAGAACAACTCTTCACCCGTCTCAATCCCAAGTGATTTAGCAACTGAAGATTTAGCCGGAACAATATCCATCGAGATGGTTTTTGTAGTCGGCATCATACCAATATCAAGCATTGCTTTGGAAAAACTGTTAAAAGTAAAATCCATTTCAATTTTCCGGTTTGTCACAAACGTCCCGGCACCTACAATTCGTTCTACATACCCTTCTCTTTCCAGCAGTGAGAGAGCATGCCTTGCCGTCATGCGGCTAATTTTATATCTTTCTGCCAACTCACGCTCGGAAGGAAGCTTATCCCCATGCTGCAGATTGCCATTCTCTATTTCATCTGCAATCAAATCCTTTAATTGCCGATAAAAAGGGACAGAATTCTCCGTTTCAAAATTTTTCATATCCATTTACCTCAATACTTTAGTAGTTTTTGGTTCCACCTCATTATATCTGAAAAAAATCTGCCTTTCCAGATGCTCTTATGAATGAAATGAACCTTCCTATTAAGCAAGAAATCTCATTACTAGCTTGGTCCGTTAAACCGTTCCTCTTTCAATGAATCTAACGGATAATTCTTTGTGTGATATTTCTTCTTTTATTGCTTGAAGAAACAGATTTTTCCCCATTTCCTCAAGTGGAACCTCGATCGTGGTAATATCCATCATTTTAGCAATAGGTTCATTATCAAATCCAATAATCGCGAGGTCGTTCGGAATAGCTATTTGTTCTCTTTGACAACAGATGACAATCCCAGCTGCAACTTGATCACTTGTAACCAGCAGCGCTGTTGGCGGAACATCCATTTTTTTAATTTGTCTTATCACTTTTTCGCCATGCTCAAAATAAAGACATTGATCCATAATATATTCAGGGATGTCCGGAAGATTATATTTCTCAAGAAAATCTCTGTAAGCACGCTCCCGGTTTTGGCTGTTGGTACTCCATCTTCTGCCGATGCAATAGCCAATTCGTTTATGCCCTTTTTGATACAAGTACTCTAAAGCATCTGTAAAAATTTTATAGTGGTTAACAGAAGTAGAGGATATTTTTTTGCCGTTCATATTTTCTCCTAGTACAATGGTACCAAACGGTAAATGGTTTTCAATCATGGACAAATCGCAGGCTCGTGAGCAAATTATCAAAGAATCAATTTGCTTAAGCTTTAACATTTCTAATGCTTCCATTTCCCTGCTTTCCTTGAAATCTGTTTGAAAAAGGACCAATTTATAATTGTGTTCCAATGCTTGCTTGGCAATCCCCTTTAGTAACTGGGCAAAATAAGGATGATCTGAAACTGGAATGACGACACCCATCAGCTGTGTTTTACCTTTGCTTAAGTGAACAGCATTGATATTTTTATGATAATTACTGACTCTAATTGCTTCTAAAACTGCCTGCCTTTTTTCTTCCTTCACATAAGGATGATGATTTAACACCCTGGAAACGGTTGTAACCGAAACTCCAGCCATTCTTGCCAGATCTTTAATATTAGTCATGGAATCACCTATCAAAAAACAATCTTGGGTGCACCATCGATTTACAATTCTTCAAGAACAATCCGATCTTCAACTGCATCGGCTGTGAGCCACGCTCCATGTAATGTAAGACTTGCATCAATTGGTGTTTCAGGTGTGAACGTACACCTGCCTCCAGTTAATTGTAAATTATTTGTTACATGATTAAAAGTAACATGCTGGATATCTTCATCATTGACCAAACCTATCAGTTCACCATATAAAATATTACCGCCATTATAGGTTGCCCGAACAATTTTACCATATTGCTTAAAGTAAAAGGCTGTTTCATTTCTAATATCTCCGCAATTTCCACCTGTGGTACAAACAAAGATCTTGTTATGAAAGTTCATAGTCCCCGCCACCTCACCCCACTCATTTGTTTTGAGTTTAAAGTATGAAACGCTTTTCAGGTCAATGGGTGAAATAGAAAAAATTTACAAAAGGGAGGGTCTCTATCAGGGGGTGAAAGACATTTTATGGCTGGGCCACTCATTT
>NZ_JBALNY010000137.1:0-15024 GCF_036962145.1 Bacillus sp. JJ1764
TTTCATCAAGGGGATGAAGGACATTTCGCGGCGTATACGCTTAATTGTCTTTCATCAAGGGGATGAAGGACATTTTTACAGGTGGATCCCTGATTAGTATGATGGTAGCCGGTTCTATGTTCATGTAGATCAAACCCATATAGCAAAAGCCATATGGGTTTGATCATCGTTACTTATTTATCTCCTTTAACCGCTCAAACATTTCAGCAAATCGCTTCTCCACTTTTCCGAAAATGGTATCACCAGGAAATTGTCCTTGCACATCACGTACATTTCCTGCTTGAACGCCGGTTAAAATCTCTATGCCTTCTGAAATATGGTCTATTTCCCAAATATGAAATTGACCACTTTCAACAGCAGTTATCACTTCATCGTCTAGCGTCAAATTCATCACATTTTGCTTGGGAATGATCACCCCTTGTTTCCCTGTTAGGCCTTGCAGTTTGCAGATTTGAAAGAATCCTTCAATTTTTTCATTTACACCGCCTATTGGTTGGATCTCTCCCCATTGATTTACAGAGCCTGTAACGGCAATTCCTTGATAAATCGGTACTTCTGCCAGGGACGAGAGTAATACGTACAACTCGGTGCTTGAGGCACTGTCACCATCAATTGGGGAATAGGTTTGTTCAAAGGTAATACTAGCAGATAACGGAATGGGATGATTTTTGGCAAATTGGCCGGATAAGAAGCCGGTTAAAATCATTAATCCTTTATTGTGAATGTGTCCACTCATGGACGCTTCCCTTTCAATATTGATGATTCCGCTTTTCCCTACATATGTTTGAGCCGTTATTTTCGTAGGTATACCGAAGCTAGCGTCCCGAGTTCCAATTACGGCTAGTCCATTAATTTGTCCGATTCGGTACCCATCGGTTTCAACCATGATAACCCCTTTTGCTATCATTTCCCGATATCGTTCCATGACAAGGTTCGAGCGCTGAATTTTTTCCGAAATCGCATTTGCTATATGATTGCCATCAACCACTGCAGCTCCCTCTTTTTTCGCCCAATAGCTGGATTCCACCAGAAGCTTTGTAATTTCCTGAAAACGAGTGGAAAGCTTTGATTGGTCTTCAACCAAACGGGAACTGTATTCAATCACTTTTGCTACGGCACGTTGATGAAACGGGAGGAGCCCCTCTTCTGTGGCGTATTTTTTGATAAAATAGGCCATCTTCATGCTGTTATCCATGTCCCTCTCCATGCTGGTGTCATATTCTACTTTTACCTTAAAAAGCTTATGAAAATCTTCGTCATAGGCGGATAGTAGATCATAAAGATAATAGGATCCTATGATAATGACCTTTATATTTAACGGGATGGGCTCCGGCTTTAGACCGCTGGATGGGAAAACACCCCTTTCCTCGTATAAATTCTCGATTTGAACACGGCCGATTTGGAGTGAACGTTTTAACTGCGTCCAAACCAATGGCTCCTGCAATAATTCAGCTGCTTGAAGAACTAAATATCCACCATTCGCCATATGAAGGGCACCAGGTTTGATATAGGTAAAATCGGTCATCCAACTGCCGAGTGAGCCATGATATTCTACCTTTCCAAAAAGATTATGAAAGGTTGGGTTCGTTTCATAAATAACAGGGGCACCATTTAAGTTTTTGTGATCGACAAACAGGTTTACCGTATAGCGATGCAACTGCTGTTCTTTGGAACCCGCCAACGCATTCATAATATTACTTTCCTCTTCGTGGTCAGCTAAAAATAAGGAAAAATGCATCACGACATCATGAAAATAAGCTTCTATATAAGAAATAACCTTTGGATTATCTTTATAGACTTCCTTAAATGGTTGGAAAAGGCGTTCGATTGCCTCTGTTGCCGTTTGTTTCATAAAAAGATCGATGCTCTTCGTTAATTGCTCATCCATTTTTCGCATTTGATAAAAGGTTTCCCGGATTCTTTCACCTACAAGTTTTTCATTCTTCCTGTAGGTTTCCTTTTGGTCCTCTGGCAGTTGATCAAATTCGCTACGTTCCATAGGCTTTCCGTCAAAAATGGGATACGTATTGATACCGTTTGATGTACGCTCAAGCAAATAATGATTTTCGGTAGCAAATTGTTCTGTCTGTTTCCAATACTGATCCACTTTTTCCCTGAATGTATTTAATATCGTTTGCTTCTTTTTTTCAAATAGCTCGCTTGAAAATGCTGCTCTAAGTTCCCTTTCAATGGCTATTAATAAAGTTTCCATGAATCTCTGAAATTGGCGCCCTTGTCCAGCAGGTAATGAAATGACCAAAGGACGATTTGGGTTTTCAAAGTTATACACATAGCACCAATCCTCGGGAGCGTCCCTATTTTCGGCCATTTTCACCACACTATTCAGTGTATATGTCATTCGTCCAGTACCACTTGGACCGACGACAAACAGATTATAATCGGACTGCTCGACCGACAAACCAAATTCCATCGCCTTGACTGCACGCTGTTGACCGATCATCTCTGTCGGGAGAATATCAAGATCATCGGTTGTTTCAAAAGGAAATTGTCGAGGGTCAAATTTGGCCTGAAGCTTAGATGTAGGTATCCTGTGTGTAGCCTGTATGGAATCGATATCAATCAAGGTCATCATGAACCCACCCTTCATTGGTTTAAGTAAATCTTCTCTACTATTAAGGAAAACCCCTTTTATATTTCAAATTGTTCAATAATTCTACTAATATTTTCGTATATAAAAAAACGCCTGAACTCAAGTTTCAGGCATTACAATTCAAATTCCCACTCTTCCCTTAAATGTAAATAAAGAACGAGAAGTGCATTCTCTAACTCTTCTTCTGTTTTTCCTGATGGTTCCAGCCCCATTTTTGGTAATAGGATCTTTGAGATTTGCTGCGTTAATTGCTTTTTTTCATCTAATGGCAATTGGGTAAAGCGGTTGGCATAGGTATGTAAAAGTTTCCAATCCTTTGCGGTATACGAACGGTATGACCAGTCATCAAGGATTAGCTCGTCTTTTGAAAGTCCGCGGTTCTGGATTTCTTTTTCAATAGTGGTTTGTTTCTTTTTAGACTTTGCCTTTCGCTCGTGGATGACAATGGTTCCTGCGACCAAATCCCCCAACCGCTTATGTTTTCTATGCAAGAAAATCATCATAATTCCGAGTAGATAACCTGCCGGCAATGAATCTATGATTCGGAGAAGATTGCGGATAAAACTTGATAGCAAGGTGATGCTATGGCCATTTTCTTGAATGACTCTAATCCCCAAAGCACGCTTGCCAATCGTTTTTCCTCCTGAAAAAAATTCAAAGGCAAAAAAATAACCCCAATTGATGATAAAAAAAGCAATCACCATGATGGCCATCGGAATCACATTATCCTCGAAGAAAAAAGGAAAGTCTGACATCGCTTTCTGGACTAATACGGTGATAACTGTGATTATTATGTAAGTGGCGGTAAGGATTAATTGATCAATGATAAAGGCTGCGGCCCTGCTCCCTAATCCGGCCAGCTGGAATTGTATTGAGACATATTCCGGTGTCTTAATCTCCATTTGCTCTTGATTCATCTGGATCCCCCTATCTCTTGGTTGATTTTAACATTTGCTGTTTCTATTTTTCAACAAAATTACTATAATAAGGTAGAAGTAAAACCTCTTCTAGGCAGGTGTTTTCATGGATGTGAAGCAATTTATTAAAAAGTATCGAGAAGATTGGCGTCAACTTGAACAATTAGTGGGTGCCTTAAGTAAAAGAAGAACGGCCATTACGGGTGATTCCATCACGCAATTTCACCGACTCTATCAAAAGACAGCCCAGAATCTTTCTTACAGTCAAACTTATTTTCCACACGATGATGTGACACAGTATTTGAATGGATTGGTCTCGAAATCCCACAATCTATTGTATAAAGACCAAGTATCCAGCTTTAAACAAATTCGGCAATTTTTTAGTACCAAGTTTGTTGGCTTGTTATGGGAGCAATGGAAGTTTGTCTTAGTGGCTTTTGCCCTATTTTTCATAGGAGCTCTTGCCAGCTTTCTATCCGTCTTAAACGACCCTTTACATATCTATTCCATTGTTCCTCCTGAAATCGCCAAGGGGGTGGACCCCGAGCATTTGGGCCAAGGAAATGCCAATATCGATTCATCCTATATGTCTGCAAGTATTATGACAAATAACATTCAGGTGGCCATTCTTGCCTTTGCAGGTGGCATTACATTTGGATTTTTAACGGTCTATTTGCTGATAACCAATGGTATATTAATTGGTGCACTAGCCGCCCTGTTTTGGCATCACGGAAAGTCTTATGATTTTTGGGCCTATATCGTTCCTCATGGAATGATCGAGCTTACAGCCATTTTTATTGCAGGCGGCGCTGGTTTACTAATGGGCTATAAGCTCTTGGTTCCTGGACCATTTTCACGGGGCTATCAATTAAAGTTTTATGCATTGCGTTCTGTTCAGTTGCTTTTGGGAACGATCCCTTTATTCGTCATTGCCGGAATCATTGAAGGGTTTATCACACCAGCTAAGATTTCTTTGGAAGCCAAGTATGTGGTTGCCTTGCTGACGGTTATTGGCTTAATTCTCTATATTTTCATTGGGAAACTGAAACTATCTAAGATGGCACTTACAAAAGATTTTGATTCATAATTTGGATATACGATGAAACAGCGGCAACCGCCAACTGTTCTTCACGGGCCTCGATCATTTGGAGGCCTTGTTTTTCCCACTTCACTTTTTGCCGCTTTTTAATGAGCACCTGCTGCTGTGCGATACTTTTGACCATCGCTTTCTGAACATCCCCCGGCTCCGCCTTCGTACGCGATGTTAACGTCAAGTCCTCAATGCCTATCATTAAGAACATATGCTTCTGCCTTAGACGTTTTAAATAGCTTAACGTTGCCTCTTCATGAAGAAACGTACGTACGTCACTGAATAACAATAAAAGACTTCGTTTCTTCTGCGCCATTTCCAAATATTGCAAGACGGCAGCGTAATTTGATTCGGCAGCATCCACCTGGATGTTGTATATGGCCTGTAGAATGGTTTGTAGATGCGCCATCCCTTTAGCCGGTGGCACATACACTTTTATTTCTTTTGAAAAAGCAAGAACCGCCACATAATCTCCTTTTTGCAACGCTGCAGCAGCCACAGTGATGGACGCCTCGAGCACTTTTTCTAGTCGATTTCCCTTTTTCAGCTCGACTCCCATCATCCTGCCACAATCAATCAGAATGGTCATATATTTCCCATGTTCCGGTTCATATTCATTGGTCATGACTTCTTGGAGTTTAGCCGTTTGCCGCCAGTTGATTTTCCGCGGATCATCACCGACAACATAGTTTCTTACTTTGGCAAAATCGCCTACTCCCCTTTGATTTCTTCTGATCTTTACGCCTTCATATAATAAAAATTGTTGGGCGTTTTCCAGATACTGCTTTGTCTCTGTTAAATCCGGTATAACTTTTACGATATCTGGTAATGGCACAGCGGTTTGTTTTTCCCACAGACCTATGAAACTTCTGTATCGTATATATAAGGTTTCGATCTTATATTGTCCTCTCTCAGAAGCTGAGGTCTCATAGGATATTTCCATTGCTGATTCCTTTTCCATAAAACCAGTTAACGGAAATGGTCTGGAAAAGGATTGAGGAATCCCATCATAAAGGCAAAAGTGAAGCGGTAAATCTGAACCATTGTGTAATTCAAGTTGAACGGAATATGGAAGTCCTCTTTCCGTTTCTGCCGGAAGGGAACGTTTGAAAAATAGCTGTTTTTTCCTTGGGGATAACAGTAAATCGAATAGACTTATAAGAAATACAACAACATCCACTGCGATGATATAGGACCATGAAAGGCCCCATCTTGTCCCAGCTAATAACGCAATAGTAAGAAGAACAAAAATCAGTAACAACCGTTTGCTTGGGACAATCCCTCTATCTTGGAACAGGAACCGACCCCACAATCTCTTCGATGATTTGGTCAACGGTTACTCCCTCCAATTCTATGTGCGGAGACACTTGAATCCGATGTCGTAAAGCTGGTTTGGCAACCATTTTGATATCATCAGGAGTCACATAATTGCGCCCCGCCAAAAATGCCCAGGCTTGTGCGGCTTTCCCGATTGAAATTCCCGCTCTGGTACTGGCTCCATGGCGAATTGTTTCCGAATCCCGAGTTCTTCTAACAATTTTCAAAATGTAATCTAACACACTATCTCCCAGTGTGACACTCTCAATCTCTTTTCTTATCATCACAAAAGCTTCCAAATCGAGGATTGAATAAATTTTTGATTCATTGGCCCGATTTTCAATCACCTGTTTTAATACGTCCTTTTCTTCTTCAAATGAAGGAAAATCAATGCTTAATTTAAATAAAAACCGGTCCTGCTGAGCCTCTGGAAGTGGATAAGTTCCCTCAAATTCAATCGGGTTTTGCGTGGCCACCACAAAAAATACTTCTGGTAGTAAATACGTTTCTCCCTGAATGGTTACCTGCTTTTCTTCCATGGCCTCAAGTAAGGCTGCTTGGGTTTTGGCTGGAGTCCGGTTGATTTCGTCTGCTAACAGAATATTGGTGAAAATCGGGCCTTTTATCGTTTGAAATTGGCTTTCTTTCATATTGTAAATTGTGCTCCCAGTGATATCACTTGGCAATAAATCCGGAGTAAACTGAATACGGTTAAAATCCCCACCAAGTAAGCCAGCTAATGTTCGCACCATTTGCGTTTTTCCCGTTCCAGGCACACCTTCCAATAAGACGTGTCCCCCGGTTAGAATAGCTGAAAGAAGCAGTCTGAGATTTAACTGCTGCCCTAAAATTCGTTGTTCATATTGTTCTAAAAAGGATGTTAGTTCCTCCCTCATCCTTCCTCCACCTCTTTTCGTAATTGATCCAGGTTCCTTGACCATAGTAGGAATTCCTGTTTTGAGATCTTATCCTTTTTTAACATGTTGGTCAAATCATTTAGATACGTGTGCACCTCTTTTGAAGGCATATTCTGCCACTTCCGTTCCAATAGATTCCCCAGGTCCTGCCATTCTCTTGTATAAGGAATTCCCCATTTTTCTTGGAGTAACAGTTTCACATAATCAGCCTGTATAAGTAAGGCATCATGGAAGCGACTGCCTCTAAGGTACCATGCCGAAAGTGCTTGGATTCCTTCATCACTAAAGCGAACGGATTCTTCTCTAGCGACCAAAATGGGACCAAACCGTTTTCCTTTATACCAAAGCCACAATAAGGTCACTATCATTCCTTGAAAAATCAATAGGATCAGCCATTTAGGGTAGACCGTTAAAAAGGTTGCCGCATTTTCTGAGCCGTGAAGGTATTCATCAAATAAAATGGTGTTTGCCTTACTTTCGTTCATTAATTGCAAAATGAGAGGCAAATGATCCTGCTCCAGTATTTGATCGTTTGTCACCCACTCCGGTGCAAGCACCATGACGAGTTGTCCTTGTCCTACCTTTCTTTTTATCGCTACCGGACCTTTCTTATCTTTTAATAAAACAATATCTCCTTTTTGGGGTCGAAGGCGAACTTGGGAAGAGATCGCTGCCTTAAATGTATGTCCATGTTGGTCCCGCAGTTTTACTGGTTTCTTATCAGAACCTTTTGTAACTGTATCAAGTTCAAACATTCCTTTAGGATTTCGATCCAAAAGCAGAATCGTATTTCCCGCTCTCATAAATTGGAGGTACGCATCCATTTTTTCTTTTTCAGGAGTAAAGGACGGCCCAATCATCATTAATAAGTTATTTCTTGATTGTTTGGACAACAGATCAGGAGTATAATCCCATCTTTTCACAGTCGTATTCTTTTTTACATATGTATAAAATCCTTTTACTCCATTAGGAGCAGGAGAATCAGAAACAAATTCCGGGAAAACCTTTGGCTGAGGGGAAAAAGAAAAATAACTGNNCTGTTGGCCATATCCAAGTTTGTTTGTTCAATTTCAGCTTCATGAACGATTCTCCAGCCTCCCCTCTTGGTGAGTAGGACCTTGTTCCAACCATTCGAATGTTCTGGTGCGGAATTGATCAAACTCTTCCTTTGTAATGGTGCGTTCACCATAGGTCACTTCATCAAAAAAAGCGGCCAGATCGTAAAACTGATCTGCACAATGTTTATTGATTTTTCGAAGTTCTTCGTAATAGTCCCAATTGGTTTTCCAAATACGTGCTTCCAGCCATTCCTTCTCATGAAAGTAAAGCAATAAGGCTAAAAATAAATGCCTTGTAGCTTGTTCATATCTGCCTTGAGCTTCTAGCGTCCCGGCCTCCTGAAGATGCATAGAATAGGACCAATTGATTTCCTTCATCGACTGAAGTGGCTTTTGCCCTTTCAGGATCCGGTTGCGTTTCACATTTCTGACCAGAAATAAGGCAATAATGACTAACAAAATGATCGTGACTACGATAACGCCTATAAGAACAGGCCCTGCAGCTCCATTTGCCGAATCGATAGAAGGAAGGATCTTTTCCAACTGTTTGGCAATCCAATCTTTTGCTTTTTCCCACCAAGTTTCGATGAACCCCTTAGTTTGGTTGTAATAGACCCGATATTCTTCTTCACTTAATATTTGTTGCAAATCGTCTTTTGCCTTATGAGCATCAAGCATGGCGATCACCTGTTTTAAGAGTGTATAGGCATGTTATAATCATCAATCAATTCCTTTAAATCATCTGCATCGTGTCTGAGTTTTAGATCCAGATACATGACTCCGTAACCCACAGAGAAAAACATCGTTGTAAATAAAGTGATGATATTTCTGATAATCGATAAAAGCACACTGCCTCCTAGTAAAAGTCCGAATGACATTTCAACAGCAAAACTGACGGCTGAAATAATCATATAGAAGACAATATATAGGCCAAATAGTTTCCAAGTTTGTTTTTTGGAAAGACGCCAGCTTCTGGATAATCCTGGTGAAACCCGATCGAGGACAACCGACCCGAAATAAAAGCTCCAACGTGTTAAAAGAAGGCCAATTCCCAAAGCTGCTCCCAAAAAGAAGAGAATACCAATCAGGACACCGACAACTGGGTGAATAAAGGCTGCTGTAACTCCACCGGCAACCCCTACAAGAATCAATGGGATAATCGCAATTCCAAAGGCAATCAAACCGAAAAGAATACTGCTTCCTAACATCGGCCAGTATCTTCCAAATGCTTGTTTAATTACTTTCCCAACCGTATATTGTTCTTCTTTGCGTATATGATTCAATGCAAAGAGAATGGCCCCTTCAGCAACAGGGTACAAAAAGAAGCTTACTAAACCAGTCAAAATTAAGGCCAAGTCAGAGGTTAAGCTGCTAGAATCAAAAGTGCCTGATTGTTCAAAACTGGATAGCATTTGCTCGAACCAGTTACTTCCCTGCCCTGTCTCTCTAAAAAAACTTGTACCCGAAGCTAATTGAATGATTGCTTCAATCAAAAATATCGGTGCCATAAAGATAAGAAAGATGATAAAAAAGTTCTTAAAATGGTCCTTAGTTAAACTAAAGGTGTGATCAAGGATTTCGCCAAATCCCTTTGGTTTTGTAAATTTTGTGTTCAATCTTACGTTCCTCCCATTTCATGGAAATAATGATGATTAAGTTATATTTTAACATTATTATGGCATAATTAGGTCAAAACTTTAAAAATTGCCCAAAAAACAGGTTATAAGGAATAGTATATTATAACTGGGAATAAGGTGGGAATTACCAACTCTGTGAGAAGTCCTTTTCTGATACAATTTTTATAGACATACAGATTAGGAGGAATCACACCATGAATAAACGCACACTCCTCCTCGGGATGATCATTGTCCTTATCTTTCTTGGAGGAATGTTTACCGGAATTTTTTATACGAACCATACGAAAGACACTCATAAAATTATAAATTCCGATCCACTGCAAAAGTCTGCCGTGAAGCCGAATACTAAAGATATGCCAAAGGTTAATCCGAGTCAATCTAAGGTGCTGATCGGATACGTTCAGGATTTTCGAGACCCTAATGTGGTGGATTATGATAAGTTAACTCATGTCATCTTCTCATTTGCCCATCCTACAACGGATGGTGGCATTTTATTAAATGGTGACTCTGCTTTGAAGAATCTGCGGACGATTGCGGCTACTGCCAAAAAACATCATACGAAAGTCATTTTAGGAGTTGGAGGCTGGTATCATATCAAAGGTGGCGAATCGTATCCTTATTTTAAGGCGGCGATTTCTAAACCAGACACACGCACAAAACTCGTGAATGAGCTTGTCCGTTTTGTGGACCGGGAGCATTTAGATGGAGTGGATATTGATTTTGAACATCCACATTCAACAGCAGATTCAGAGTATTTGGCTGCTTTTGTGAAAGAACTTAGCGACAAACTGCATCCGAAGCAGAAAGAACTTTCAGTGGCTGTTTATGCAAAAATTCACGCGGTCACCTTGACTGAAACGAATTTTGTTAACTATGATTCCTCTATGTTTCAACATGTAGACCATGTAAACATTATGGCCTATGATGGTCAATGGGATGACGGGTACCATGCGGAAAACTTGTCGCCTTATCCGTATGCTGAGAAAATTGTCAACTATTGGAGCCGTTATTTTGATGAGAATGGAATCTCTAAGGAAAAGTTAGTTTTGGGCGTTCCATTTTATGCCCAACCTGTGAACCCAAATATCAAGCAGGTTTCATTTGATACAATTGTGAAGGCAAATCCTGCCAATGCAGAAAAGGATTCGGTAAATCTCAATGGTACCACTTACTACTATAATGGGGATGCCATGATGGTGAAAAAAACGAAACTGGCTATGGACCACGGTTTTGGCGGCATGATGCTATGGGAGGCCGGCCACGATACTAAGGGCCCGAAAAGCCTGACAGGCGCCATTTATAAAACGTTAGCTGATGCACAGAAGGGGCCAGTCAAATATTATTCGGTGAAATAAAAAAAGCTGTTCTCATGGACAGCTTTTTGAATTGAACTTTATTGATGAAACGTCAATGTAATGTGCACAATTTCTGATCTTGTACCTATTCTTAGTGGGGTTCCCCAAAAACCATATCCGGAAGAGACGATCGAGGTCATCTTCCCTTTTTTTAAATAACCCCAATCATTTTCATA
This sequence comes from Bacillus sp. JJ1764, assembly GCF_036962145.1. Lineage (NCBI taxonomy): Bacteria > Bacillati > Bacillota > Bacilli > Caryophanales > Bacillaceae > Bacillus > Bacillus sp. JJ1764. The sequence continues at coordinate 11,079 of NZ_JBALNY010000137.1, forward strand.
AATCATGCTGGTAATCCAATTTGCTGGAGCGATTTGACCTCGATGGGTATGTCCGGAAACCATCAAATCTACACCATTTTTCCTGGCGATATTTAAATCATATGGTTGATGATCCATAAGTATAATTGGGTTGCTGTGATTGACATGCTTCATGAGATCTTTTAGTGTCTTCCTAACAACATCCTGGTAGCCACGATCTTTTCTCCCTACAATTGTCATTCCCTTATCCAGGACGATTACTTCATCAGTCAAGAGCTTCATTCCGCTCTCTTCAAATATTTTTTTCAAATTGACCTGAGGCTTTTCACGGTCATGGTTTCCGAATGAAGCAAATATGGGCGCTTTTATTTGCCTTAGGATCTTGGGAATACCATTCTTTACATAGGGATCAATATCATCATCGATTATATCGCCCGGGAATAGCACCAAATCTGGATGCAAGGTATTTATTTCTTTAACAAGTTTCTCAGCTTGTCTCTTATTTGCTAAAGAGCCAAAATGCATATCTGAAGCCATTACGATTGATAATTTCTGCTTCCCCTCAACTTTTTTTGGAATGTTGACCTGATAGTTTCTAACAACGGGAGAATAAGCATTATGCATTCCCCAAAAGAATAAGCCTGCGATAATCATAAGTAAAATAAATCCAGACCATTTCACTGCTTTTTCACGTGGTATGTGTATAAACTTACTAAAATAAACCATTATATTCACAATGGGCAAAAGAAAAATAAATAAATACAAAAGACCAAGCCAAATCGCTCCAGCCCAAGTTATCACCAGATTATTTTCAAGCCAGCGACCAAAAAAGAATGAGTAGGCAAAAAGGATCAGAAAAAACCAGAATAACATCTTCACACGTTTCTTATCTCCAATTAGACTTCTTACCCACTTCCAGCCATTCCACCCGATATAATATAGAAGCAGATTATAGACCAGTAAAACCATTATAAATAGCCACATCAGGAATCACCTTACATTTATGTCCTAATTTTATTAGACTGCATTTAAAATGATATGACAACCAATAAAACGCCTGACACCATTTTGTAATAAATTGTGGAAAATGTCGAATATTTTTCCAATTTTTTAAAAGGAAATTGTCGAATGAGGTAGAATAATAGTATATGACTATATGATTAAAGGAGGAAATTGGATGAAAAAATTAATTTCAGTGGTAATGGGAGCTTTGGTGGCCTTTTCGCTGTTTGCAGTGACAGGGACTCCGGTTAAGGCGGCAACCGCTCAATCCTTTACTGCATCATTAACATCAAGTGTTCACGAATCTGATTGTCATTGTGATGATGTCACTCCTATTGTTGGTGCAGAAAAGAATAAAACTGTTGCAAGTGTTATTAGCAGTAAGGTATTTAAAGATGTAAAGCAATCTATTATTAAAGATGGCAATAGCTGGAGAGGTGTCAGTAACGCTGAAGTATACTATCAAAATTATTATCATGTAACCATTGTTGGTTTTCCATACTATGACAAAGATGGTACTGTCATGATGGCCGTCTTTTTTGACGGTGTATATAAGGGTTCTGCCCCAAAATGATTAGAATCAAAAACATTCCCTGCTATTTTAACGACAGGGAATGTTTTTTTATCCAATATAGTAATACCAGTTCCCGTTCTCCAAACTCTTCTTGCACTGCCCGCTCTGAAATAGATACTCCAAATGCGCCAGGGTTTCCCCCACGGCAAATCGGGTCTCATGAATATTCAAATTCCTAAACAACTGGCAGTTGACCTCGTAAATGGTTGCCGGCTGTTTAAGTGATTCCACTATTTTTTCCAAACGCTCGTGGTGATGATTAACGATTTCTTCGATTCGTTTCGTTGCATTTTGAAATGGCTTCCCATGTGAGGGAATAACGTACTCTACATCCAATACTTTAATTTTTTCCAAGGATTGAAAAAATGCCTGTAACGGATTCGTGATGCCACGGAACCAATAGGAAATGTTCGGGGTGATTTTCGGTAAAATATGATCAGTTGAGAATAGTAAACTCTTTTCTTTGTTATAAAAAGTCACTAATCCATCGGAATGTCCCGGTGTGAAGATCACCTCATATTCGTATTTACCTATCCCGATTTTCATGCCCTCAGTAAGATAATGGTCCACTTTTGCATATGGCTTTACTCTCAAGTTAAAGCTTTCCTCGTTATCGGTTAATTCATGAGACAAACTACCAGGCAGTCCGCATGTTTTGTAATTTTCATAGACATTTTTCATTGATTCTGGTTCCCAATAGGTAAGACCAGCTTGTGCATCAACCTCAGTCATCCATACTTTGGCATTGGTTAATTGCTGGAGTCTCCCCGCATACCCGAAATGGTCAGGATGGTAATGGGTAATAATGATATCAGTCACCTCATGCTGTTCGATGATTGGTTTCCAGATATCTTGGGATACGTCGTTATTTAAACCGGTATCCATGATCGTCCATCCATGTTCCCCTTCTGCCAGGAAGCAATTGACATGATTAAGCCTAAATGGTAATGGGATGGTGACTTGTTTCACTCCTATTTCTGTAAACAAAAATAATCCTCCACTCTATCTGCAAAAATAGCAAGATTAGATTCTCTCAATAATCGTGGCATTGGCCATTCCGCCGCCTTCACAAATGGCTTGCAATCCATATCTACCGCCGGTTCTTTCTAATTCGTTCAGCATAGAAATCATGATGCGAGCTCCTGTTGCACCTAAAGGGTGTCCCAGTGCGATGGCTCCGCCGTTCGGGTTTAATTTTTCCGGATTCGCATCGATTTCCCTCAACCAGCACATAGGTACAGGGGCAAAAGCTTCATTGACTTCATACGTATCCATATCATCAATCGTGAGTCCTGCTTTTTTTAATACCTGCTTGGTGGCTTCAATAGGTCCTGTCAGCATTAAGGTTGGGTCAGAACCCACGACTGTTCGGGCTACGATTCTGGCCCGAGGCTTTAATTCCAATTCTTCCGCTTTTTCTTTGGACATTAATAGAACGGCCGCTGCCCCGTCACTCATTTGGCTGGAATTGCCCGCGTGAATTTTTCCGTCCTGAGTAAAGGCTGGTTTCAAGGTACCCAATTTTTCAAGCGAGGTGTCCTTTCTTGGCCCTTCATCTTGGTTAACTGTCACCTTTGATCCATCCGCAAGCGTTACCTCAACAGGCATGATTTCCCGGTTAAATCTTCCTTCCTTCTGCGCATGTAGAGCCCGCCGATGACTTTCCAGCGAGAATTCATCCAATTTGTCGCGGCTAAAGCCCCAGAAATCAGCTATACGTTCGGCTGACAGCCCTTGATGAATCATTTCATACTTGGAAGTCAGTGTTTCACTCCAGTTAGAGTTTTGACGGGTAGATCCTAATGGCACCCTTGTCATACTCTCCACTCCGCCGGCGATGACAATGTCCATATCTCCACTCAATATGGCTTGTGCAGCAAAGTGAATCGCCTGCTGGCCAGAGCCACATTGTCGATCAATCGTGGTTGCCGGCACATGAATCGGAAAGTCCGCCATTAGCACAGCAGTTCTGGCGATATTTAGACCCTGTTCCTCCACCTGTGACACACAACCCAAAATCACGTCCTCAACATCCCCGGCTGAAATTCCGGACCGCTTTACTAATTCTTTTAGTACCTTTGCGGCCAACTCATCCGGACGCTCATTGCTTAATACCCCTTTTCTTCTGCCAACCGGCGTTCTTACCCCTTCTACAATGACAACTTCACGCATCTTTAACATCCCCTTGTAAAAGATATTTCTCCATAATTATGTAGTGAACCAATGAAGGGAAAAACAGTGTTAAATAGTTCTTACCTTATATATTATAATTTTAGACTCGAAAAAATAATAGATTTTTCAGAAAAATAAATCTTTGGACATAAAAAAAGAAAGGGGTCTTCCCTTTCTCATTAACTAATTTGTTCCGAACTATTTTCATTTGAAGCTATG
>NZ_JBALNY010000137.1:15035-17562 GCF_036962145.1 Bacillus sp. JJ1764
CGGTATGATCTTCAAATTCAATTTTTTTTGTAAATATTGAAAGTGTTCAATTGGCATCGAGCCATGGCCTTTCGCATCTCCGAGTGAAAATTGAATGGTAACGCCATTATTGGAAATGACCGTTAATGTTTCAGCTGAATTAAGATATTCTTGAATCGCTTGTGAAATTTGGAACCTTGAGCCTATTTCTATCGACATTATGTCTCTCCTTTGTAGAAAATATTCCTCTACATTATCTCCAAAGATTGTATTGACATACATCAATTTCCAAATCTAGATGAGACCAAGGTATTTAACCGTTTGGGTTATGACAAGCGGAACAATAATGGCAATGACGGTAGGAATAGCAAAAGAGACGAAAGTCCATTTGATGCTTTTTGTTTCTTTATAAATGTTGATGAGTGTTGTGCCGCACGGATAATGAAGTAATGAAAACAACATCATATTGAGTGCGGTTAACCAGGTCCAACCATGGTTTACCAAAATATTGCGTAAGTCAGTCATACTATCTACCTCAGTTAACGCACCAGTCGATAAATAGCCCATTAATAAAATGGGAAAGACAATTTCGTTAGCTGGCAGCCCTAGTATAAACGCCATCATAATATATCCATCCAGCCCTAACAACTTACCAAACGGATCGAGAAAATTTACGGCATGCATCAAAATACTTGTATCACCGATATAAATATTCGCAAATACCCAGGTTAAAATCGCTGCTGGGGCTGCCACTTTAACGGCTCTCACGAGAACAGACCATGATTTCGTTACAGATGAACGGATGACGGTATCGAAAATTTTAGGGCGCCTGTATGGAGGAAGCTCCAGTGTATAATGCGTAGGAATCCCTCTTAAAGCCGTCTTGGAAAGGGCCCAGGAAACGAAAAAGGTAACCAAGATACCGAAAAGAACAATGCCGACGATGACACCTGTCGTCACCAGTGATTTCACACCATTGGTAAAATTTGCGGCCATAAATAACGATGCCAACACGATTAAGGTTCCCCATCTGCCATTACAAGGGACGAAATTATTCGTTAGAATCGCCAGCATCCTTTCACGAGGCGACTCGATAATTCTAGTGGATATGACAGCCGCGGCATTACAGCCAAATCCCATCGCCATTGTTAAGGATTGTTTCCCATGGGCGCCTACTTTTTTAAAAATGCGGTCAAGATTAAAGGCTACCCGCGGCAAATATCCGTAATTCTCCAGCAACGCGAAGGTTGGGAAAAAAATAGCCATCGGCGGAAGCATTACACTTATGACCCATGTTGTTCCCCTATACAAGCCAAGGACTAAAATGCCGTTTAGCCAATCAGGGGCATTTAAATAGGTGAAAACGGAAGTAATGTATTTTTCTAACGAACCGAAAAACTCGGCCAGCATCGATGAAGGAACATTTGCCCCAGCAATCGTGATGTAAAAAATTAATCCAAGAATGGCAATCATAATCGGAAAGCCAAATATGGGGGAAGTCAAGAATGCGTCGAGTTTTTCAGTCCTCGTATCTCGCTTAGATTTCGTATAGGTGATCCCTTCTCGGCAAAGCTGGTGACTTCGTTCATACAGCTGTTGGACGATATCATCGCGAAGCTTCGCAGTTGATAGTGTTTGAGCTTCTTTATAAAGTTGTTCCATTTCCATTAAAGTGCCCCCTCTGGAACCAAACGACCGCCCAGCTCTTTGAGTAATGTTTCATCTCCATCCAATAGCCGGAGTGCTACCCAGCGTGAAGAAAAACGATCCCCGACGATTTCTCGGACTTTCGGCTCGATTTTTTGAATTCGTTCTTCAATCTCATCTGGATATTTCATTTGGACTGGCTGACATTCTATGGCCCCCGTCACAATCCGTTCAATGGTGTCTAGCAGTAGCGGAAAACCTTTTTTATTTCTGGCTGAAATTTTAATGACGGGCACGCCCAATCTGTTTGTCAATAAGCGTTCATTGATGTGAATGCCCTGTTGTTCTGCAACATCTATTAAATTAATGCAAATCAATACATTTTTTGTCATTTCTAATACTTGCAAGGCTAGATTAAAATTTCTTTCTAAAGAGGTGGCATCAAGCACCACAAGAGTTAGATCCGGTTTTTCAAATACAATATAATTTCTTGCGACTTCTTCATCCTTTGAGTTGGAAAAAAGGGAATAGGTGCCTGGCAAATCAATCATGTTAAAGGTGTGACCTTTGTGCTGAACGCTACCCTGTGCCAAGGAAACCGTTTTTCCTGCCCAGTTCCCTGTATGCTGCCTCAGGCCAGTAAGTGCATTAAACAGTGTGCTCTTGCCAGTATTTGGGTTGCCGGCTAACGCTATTCGATATTCATTTCCCATCGATGATCAGCTCCCCTTCGATTTTAGAGCTTTCCTCTTTACGTAAGGCAATGGTCGTTTGGCTAACCCGAAACGCAATAGGATCGCCTAATGGACTTTTACGGATGACCTCCACAAATGCACCTGCTACAAAACCTAAGTCTAGTAATCTTCTTCTCATAACACCGTCCAAATGGATGGATGTAATT
>NZ_JBALNY010000138.1:0-3585 GCF_036962145.1 Bacillus sp. JJ1764
CTTCCGCTCCTATCAACATCGTGTAAAAATAAGCAATTGCTCACCTTGCCTTAATAATTTTTCAATTCATTCCATTGTTTTTCAAAGTTCACAAATGGATCTGATTCTTCTTGGAATTTTGTGTGTTTTGGTTCATTCCACTTTTTATATACAAGGTAAAGCACATAAGCTGCTGCTACACCAATGATGGCTGGGACGTTATGGATGGAAGCCGCGATGATGATCACCCCAATAATCGCCAAAGCAATTTTAGAACCCGTTGATTTTGCTTGTAAGAACTTTTTAAAGATGAAGTACAGCAGTGCTGCGCTAATCAGCAGCCCCACCATTGGACCTATGGATGACAGTAACACCACTGCGGCAATCCCACCTGCTAAAAGTAAACCAAATTTTTTCATTTTCTTTGTCACTCCCTTTCGTTATCTTGATATCATCTTACCTCTTTTCTCGAGGTTCCATAATTGCGCTGGAGCTTGATTTTTATCTCGGTCTCTAGACGTAGAAAGGGTCAGTCCCGCATCGGAACTGACCCTTTTTCCTTATTTCGAAATAAACATTTGCACCCAGTAATAACGCTGGGAACCGCCTTGTGCATAGCCAACACCAATATAAGTGGATGATGTACTCAGGATATTGGCTCTGTGTCCCGGACTGTTCATCCATGCTTGAACAACAGCCGCAGGAGATGTTTGTCCCGCCGCAATGTTTTCAGCAGCAGTGCGATAGCTGATGCCAAAATTCTTCATCATGGTGAATGGGCTGCCATAGGTTGGACTTGTGTGGCTGAAATAATTCTTGTCGCGCATGTCCATTGCTTTATAGCGCGCCACCCTTGAAAGCTCCCAATCAGGTGTCAAAGGCTTTAAACCATTTTTAGCCCGTTCTTGATTTGTCAATTGAATGACTTGATTCTCTATTGACTTAACCCCACTTATATCGGGTATGGTTACTTTTTGCCCCGGATAGATTAAGCTAGGATTCTTAAATTGCGGATTGGCCTGAATCAGTTCGGTAATTCCTACTTGATACCTGACCGCAATTTTCCAAAGCGAATCGCCTGACTGAACGGTATAGATTTGTTGAGCAAACGAAATGCTTGGAATCGAAAACAATGATAATAAAAACAGTAGCCCAAACCAAAAAGATTTTTTCATTTTTTCGCCTCCTCCGAATATATATTTTTGATTTCAGGCTCAAAATATACAGGTAGTACTAAAATATTTTTCAAGGAATTTCAGGGCTTGGAGGACTGTAAGTGAGAGACATTTCCTGGATGACGTATGTCATGCTAATATTGGCAAGTTACCGATTTACCCATTTAATTGTGTTTGATAAAATTACCGAATCCATCCGCAAGCCCTTTGTTAAAAAGGTAACCGTGGAAACGGCTGACGGTGAAACCTCAACAAAAGAAGTCCCAACATCCATGTTCGGCTATTTATTAAAGTGCTATTGGTGTGCCGGAGTGTGGAGTGCTATCTTTTTTGGCACGGCTTATTTGCTTTTTCCCAAGATCACCTTTGTCGTGATTTTGATTTTTTCTATCGCCGGAGGGCAATCGATTATTGAGACCTTTGTAGGTGTCAACATTAAAAAGGTGGATTACTATTCGGATTTGAAAAAAAAGGACTAACGGACGCATAGAACTGGCAAGAAGATTCTCGTCTTTGCATATATCTTTAGAAAGCTTTCCGAAAGCTGACTAAAGGGGGATCTAACCATGGCTATATGGTGGGCAACTTCGATTGGATTTGTCATTTGCCTTGGCATTGCGGGAGGAGTTTTCGTTCATTTTTTAAGAAGTGGGCTGGATATGGAGAGTTCCACACGCGTTGACAAAATAGATCCCGATAAATAACCTTAGGAACCCTTTGATGGGTTCTTTTTTTACGGAAATACATGATTTTTTCAATTTAGGAAAAATTAAACATAAAAAACTGGAGGGTTACAATGAGTCCATCAGAAAAAATCCCACAATTCCCACGAACTTATTGGCGAGAAATCGATTTGCCTAAGTTCGACGTATTGAATGAAGATATTTCCGTTGATGTATGTGTGGTCGGTGCCGGTATAACTGGAATTACGGCTGCCTATTTATTGGCTAAAGAAGGCGTTAAAGTCGCGTTACTGGAGGCCGGAAGTGTTCTGAATGGAACGACGGGACATACCACAGCCAAATTAACCGCTCAACACAGCATAATTTATGATGAATTAATTAATCATTTCGGTGAGGATCAGGCTAAATTGTATTATGAATCGATGATGAGTTCTGTTCAATTTGTTGAAAATTCCGGGGTGGATTGCTATTTCAGCAAAGAAGACGCCTATGTGTATGCCACCACGGAACAGTATGTTGAGACATTAAAAACTGAATTGGAGGCTTACCAGAGGCTGGGAATTGACGGATTTTTAAAGGATACAATTCCGTTTCAACATATTCCAGTTAAAGGGGCTCTGGTTATGCGAAATCAGGCTCAGTTTCACCCGTTAAAGTTTTTGCGGTCCCTTTTGGACGATGCTGTAAAGGCAGGTTGTTCCGTATACGAAAATACCGTCGCCATGAATATTGAGGACGAAGATGATTCCCCTATTATTGAAACAAAAGCCGGTCACCGTGTCACATGCAAGCATGTCATTATGGCTACACATTTTCCATTTTGGGACAAGCCTGGACTTTATTTTGCCAGAATGTATGCAGAACGGTCATATGCCATAGGGATCAAAACGGATAAAGAGTATCCAGGCGGCATGTATATCAGTGGTGATGGACCGACACGATCCATTCGTTCCACCCCTTTCGAGGATGGGCAATTATTGATTATTGGGGGTGAAAACCACAAAACGGGCCAAGGTGAAAATACGATTACCCATTATGAAGCACTGGAGGACTTTGCTGAAGAGGTATTTGGGATTAATGAGTACCACTATCGCTGGTCTGCTCAGGATTTAGTAACATTGGATAAGGTGGCCTACATCGGGCCGATTACGTCCGAACGGGAAAATGTGCTGATTGCCACCGGATATAAAAAATGGGGCATGACCACCGGCATACTGGCCGGACATTTGCTAACAGATTATGTATTGAAACGTGATAATCCTTATAAAGAGCTGTATGGTCCATCACGGTTCCACGCGGATCCGGATTTAAAAAGTATCCTTACCGCCAATGCGGATGTGGCCAAGCACCTCATTAATGGCAAGCTTGAATTTTTCCCAAGGGAACCTGAGGATTTGCAAGTCGGAGAAGGTTCTGTTGTCATGTTTAATGGTAAAAGAGCCGGCGGGTATCGGGATGAAAATGGAAAATTGTATGTGGTTGATACGTCATGTACCCATCTTGGCTGTGAATGCGCGTGGAATGCTGCAGAAAAAACGTGGGATTGCCCTTGCCATGGATCTAGATATGCCTATTCTGGGGGTGTAATTGAGGGGCCGGCACTGAAGGCGTTGGAGTTATTGAAAGAGGAGTAGTGGAGTTATGGATTTTCTTCGTGACTGGCACGGATTGATTGATTTATCGACGCGTTTTGGGTCGATATCTACACGTTTTGTGGTTTATCAACGAGTTCAGGGGGGATATCGACG
>NZ_JBALNY010000139.1:0-558 GCF_036962145.1 Bacillus sp. JJ1764
GTGAAGGATTGGGAGGAAGGCTGCGCATTGTGTTTGAAACTACTCGAAGTGGGCGGTCTCGGGCATACGTTGGGAATCCATGCAGCGGATGAGGGGATTATTCGAGAGTTTGCTTTAAAAAAGCCGGCTGGTAGAATCGTGGTAAATTCCGGGACTACTTTTGGCGGGATCGGGGCAACCACTGGAATTTTTCCTTCTTTGACACTGGGTTGCGGGACATATGGAAACAACATTACCTCTGACAACATTGGTCCACAGCATTTGATGAATATTAAACGGGTGGCATTTGGAATCCGGGAAATGACTGAAGATCCACCGGTAGCAAAAGAGGAGTGGGAGATCACAGAAGAAGAAATCACCAATATTGTCTTACAGGTTCTAACACAATTAAAACCATAATTTAGGAGGGGAATAGAATGAGTGGGGCAACCTCAGCATTAGGAATGATTGAAACAAAAGGGTTAGTCGGAGCGATTGAGGCGGCAGATGCGATGGTAAAAGCTGCAGATGTACGCCTGGTAGGTAAGGTTCAAGTTGGCGGCGGTCTTGTTACCGTGA
>NZ_JBALNY010000139.1:568-13684 GCF_036962145.1 Bacillus sp. JJ1764
GCATCGAACGTGGGTGAGCTTATTTCTGTTCATGTAATTCCAAGGCCGCATTCCGATATCGAACTGATGCTGCCGACATTGGAAAATAAGCAGTAGATGGCCTTGATAACTGAGAAAACGTTACGTCAATTATGGACGAAACAAAAGCTGGATAAAGAGTTCATGATCCATGAAGGAGACGTGTTAACCCCTGCTGCAAGGGATTTTTTGACAGAACGTAATATACTCGTTCGTAAAAACAATTTGATAAAAAAAGAAGAGGTCCCTGAATTCATGATTCCGGTTGGAGTTTCCAATCGCCACGCTCACCTTTCCGAAACACATTTCAAAAAACTATTCGGAGAGGGAGCCTTACTGAAGGAATGGAAGACACTATCACAGCCAGGACAGTTTGCAGCAAGTGAAACGGTCACCATTGTGGGACCTGCTGGAGTCATTCGAAATGTGCGGATTTTAGGTCCATTTCGAAACGAAACCCAAATTGAGATTTCTCGTACAGATGGATTTGTTTTGGGCGTTCATCCGCCAGTGCGATTATCAGGTTCGATTGATGGGACACCGGGAATCACTATCGTGGGCCCTAGGGGTTCTGTAACCATCGAATCTGGGCTTATTGTAGCGAAAAATCATGTTCATATGTCAGGGAAGGATGCTGAAATTCACCAAATTAACCATGGCGATACTTTAACGCTAGCTTCTAAGAAAAGAGCGGTCATTTTTCAACAAGTAATCGTTAGAGTAAAAGATTCCTATTGTCTTGATTTTCATATTGATCAGGACGAGGCGAATGCTGCCGGGTTAGTCACTGGGGATGTTGTGCGGGTGGTAGGCAAAAACGGCCGAATATTTTCTCCTTTTTTGGGAGTTGACGATAATGGATAAACAACAGCTGGCAAATCTGGTAGAGCAAATAACCCGAAAATTATTAGAAAATGAAACTCCAAAGAAAAAAGTTCTATTTATTTTTTGCGATAGTTCTGCACATGAACCTTTTGTTGACCAGTTGATTCTCTTAAAATCGCGTCAAATCGATTATGATCTATTGTTTTTGGACGGTGAGACATCTGCATGGCTAGGCATTCAACAAATCCAATCAACTGGGGCAGAGCAACTGATTGCAGCAGATGAATATGCAAAAGCACCCATTGAATTGCCGAAAGAGTATGATGCAATCATCGTACCAGAAATCGATTTAGATAATGCAGCAAGAGTTTGCCATGGGCTGAAAGGGTCAGTGAAAGCGGAAATTATTTTTTCTGGATTAGTCCTCAATATACCGATCGTCATAGGTGAGGATTCCCCGGGGATAAAACGGGCGGAAAGAAGGACTCTTCAAAGACTGCAACTACCCTTACCATATCAGAGGAAATTTGAAAAATACAAGCTAGAATTGGCCGAAATGGGGATACAATTTTCGAAGGCTTCCGAGTTATATGAGACGATTCTTCAATTACTTTTTGAAGAATTTAAAGAGGATTCTGCCTCGATTTTTTTTCAAGAAAAGGTGTTAACACTTAAGTGGCTTTCTACTCACATACGGAATAAGAAAACCTTGTTTGTAAAGGAAGGAACGACGCTTACGCCGTTGGTGAAGGATTACCTCAAGGAAAAAGGAATTAAGCTTGTCATCCAAAAGGAGGGGAGCGGATGATTCTCGGAAGGGTGATTGGCAGCATTTGGGCAACACAAAAAGAAGAAGGGATGAGTCAGTTAAAGCTGTTGATGATTGAGCCCATTACTTGGAAGGGGGAACCGGCCGGCCAGCTCATCATTGCAGCCGACAGGATTGGAGCCGGTAGAGGAGAGCGGGTGATTGTTTCAAGGGGCAGTCCAGCCCGAACCATTTTTCACAAAAGTGCTCCCATTGATGCGGTTGTTGTGGGAATTGTCGATTCGTTCGAGGTTAATGAACCAGAAGAATAGTAGGTTAAAGGTGGGAAAGTATTGACCGAGAAAAAGCAGCGGGTAATTCAAGAATACGTCCCGGGTAAGCAGTTGACCTTGGCACATATTATCGCCAATCCTGATGAGGCTCTGTATTCCAAGCTTGGTCTGGGAAAGGCGGGTGCAATCGGAATCTTGACGTTAACGCCAACGGAAACGGCCATCATCGCGGCAGATATTGCTACAAAATCCGCAGATATTGAGTTAGGCTATTTGGATCGGTTTACCGGTTCTCTTGTAGTGTGCGGAACCGTCTCGAATGTAGAAATGGCTATTGAAGCCATCAATCAATTTCTTAATAGGCATTTAAAATTCGAAACAGCGGAGATTACCAGGTCATGAGTGGGAAGGTCATGTTAATTGGTCCAGTTGGTTCTGGAAAATCCACGCTTACAAAGCGGTTACTCGAGGATCCAACCCCGGCCGTCAAAACGCAGACGTTGAATTATATGGATTGGATCATTGATACACCAGGTGAATACAGCGAAAATCCAATGTTCTATCGTTCTTTAATTGCAACCGCTTTGGAAGCTAAGGTCTTATTAATCATTCAAGATGCAACTAGAATCCAATCAGTTCTGCCTCCTAACTTTTCACAAGGTTTTCCACTCTTTGCCATCGGAGTCATCACTAAAATCGATCATCCACAGGCTAAAATAAATGAAGCAGAACATCTTCTGAAACACGTACTACCTGGCAAACCTATCTACGCAGTCTCATCTGTTACCAATCAAGGCATCGATAGCCTAAGAGAAACAGTTTTAGAACATTTATAATGTGGCTATGAGCTAAAGGTGACAGGCACCTTCGAATAATATCTGAATTTTGGGAATACGATGGTACTAAGCTTGACCACAAGGGAGTGGGATGATGAGGGCGGAGATGGTGCTGGAGTTGACGATGCTGTCAAGTAAGGATTGGAAGTTGGTTGAGGAGATTGTAGAACAGTTGCAGTTTATGGCGGATATATCACAGGCGGATATGTTTGTGGATTGTTTGTTGGCTTCGGGTGATGGAGCTGTGGTGGTGGCAGAGTCTCATCCTTCTACAGGGCCGTCTTTATATAAGTTGCCGGTAACGGGTGAAATTGCTTTGGAAGAGAACGAGCCTGGAGTACTCCATTGCTTGTTAACGGGTGAAGCAGTCATGGGAGCAAGGGGGATTTCACAGGAAAAGGTGAATATCCAGCAAAATGTCACGCCGATTAAAAATGGCCATGGCCAAACGATTGCGGCACTGATCATGGAACGGGATATCACGACTATTGTTGAACAAGAAAAGCATGTAGAGGTACTTATAGAGACAACAGAGCAGTTAGGAGAGACTCTTTTTCAGCAGGTGATGACTGAAAATAAACTTCCTGAACTGATTCATGAGGGTTTACTGCTTTTTAATCATAATGGGACGATCACGTTTGCCAATCAACGAGCCCAATCCATGTTACTGAAACTAGACCATCAAAATCGATTGCTGGGATCCCAAATAGATGACTTGTTTTTTGGCAGATTTGCAATGGAACAGATTAAACAGCATGGAGGCATCTTATCAGAAGAAGTTCAAAGCGGCAATCGATTTGTAACGATAAAAGCAGTTTGTCTGCAACGGGACGATCAAAAAGTTGGGGGAATTCTTCTATTGCGTGATGTAACGGAAATGAAGGAAAAAGAGCGGGAAATCATGATAAAATCCGCCGTTATTAAAGAAATTCATCATCGGGTAAAAAATAATCTGCAAACCATAGCAAGTCTTTTAAGGCTGCAAATGCGCCGTTCCAATTCAAAAGAAGTGGAAAAGGTCTTTCGCGAAAGCATCAACCGAATCATGAGCATTTCGATTATTCACGAGGTATTATCTCAGGATGGTTTAGATGAAGTTGATTGTAAGGAAATCTTTGAATATATGTCCAAAGGCATTGTTTCATCCATGCACATTCATGAGCATCCGATTCGAGTAGAGGNNNGAGGTATTGGGAGATTCACTCTATCTGAATTCAAGAAATGCCAGCTCGTTGGCGCTGATTATCAATGAACTCGTTCAAAATGCCCTGAACCACGCTTTTCAAAATACCACAAAGGGTGTCATTTTGATTACATTAAAAAAAGCCGCAGACTATGTTGAAGTGACCGTCTTGGATAACGGGATCGGCTTTGAATATCAGCCAAACATAACTGGGAATTTAGGATTAGAAATCTGCCATACCCTTGTCCAAGAGGATTTGAATGGGGAAATAGTATTCAAAAATACGGGAAAAGGGACAATGGTAACGATTGGATTTCACATGCCGGAGGTGGATCAGGATGAGCTATAGAATCATGATTGTTGATGATGATCCGATCACCCGAATGGACCTCCGTGAAATGCTGAATGGAGAAGGGTATCAAGTAATAAAGGAATGCAAAAATGGCGAAGAAGCTGTGGAATACAGTATGAGGCTGAAACCGGATTTAATGATCATGGATGTGAAAATGCCGGTTTTAAACGGGATAAAGGCAGCCAGAATCATACGGCAAAAATTGGACACTGCCATTCTTCTGTTGACAGCATACAGCCAGCGGGAGCTTATTGAAGATGCGAAAGAATCTGGAATTACTGCTTACCTTGTTAAACCTGTAACCGAAGCAGATCTCATCCCGGCCATTGAAATTGCCATCAGTCAAAAGAGAAAATTTGAATGCCTATCAATGGATTTACAAAGCTTAAAGCAAAAATTATCCGAGCGGCAATTGATTGAAAAAGCAAAAGGGAGAATGATGGAATCCTTTCTGCTTTCTGAGGATACGGCGTACCGTTTTATGAGGGAATACAGCATGAAAAATCGAATAGCACTAGTTGAGGTCGCTGAATCAATCTTAAATGGAAAGGACCTTACCAACATCATCGAAACATAAATTCCTCAATGACTAAGCTTTTTATACCGGGAGTGAAGCTTGTTGGACACTGAAATCATCAAAAGTGTCGGAATTGACATTGGCACCAGCACAACTAAAATGATCATGAGTGAATTGACGCTTGGCAGGGTCTCCAGTCATTTTGCCTTACCGCATTACGACATTGTCGAGCGCAAAGTAACCTATGTCAGCGAAATCATTTCCACACCATTAAAAAATCATGAAGAAATCGATCTGTTCCCATTAATGAATTGGCTCGAAAAAGAATACAACAACGCCGGAATGTTACTTGCCGATATTAAAACAGGTGCAGTCATAATTACGGGCGAGTCCGCCATCAAGAAAAATGCCGATGCACTTATTCATTTTTTGGCGGAACGGTCAGGTGATTTTGTGGTAGCTGTTGCCGGGGCCAGTCTGGAAGCTGTCCTTGCCGGCAGGGGATCCGGTGCCTTTGATTTTTCTCAAAAACATAAAGAGGTTGTTGGCAATATTGATNNTATTGGCGGGGGCACGGCTAATGTTGTTATAATTCAACAAGGAAAAATCCTTGAGACGATCACCTTCCATGTAGGTGGCCGTTTGATTGAAATCAATGCTTTAGGTGAGATCATAGCTGTTTCACCTTCCCTAAAGCCATGGTTAACAAGTAAAAACTATATCATTAACAAAGGTATGAAAATCACAATAGAGGAGCTATCAGAAATTGTTTATACCTTATGTTTCGATATGCTTGATATCCTATGCGGCCTCAAAGGCATAGATTCACATGAACCACTGATTTTAAGCACATCCAATGTAACACTCCCTTCCATTAAGACCGTGATGATTTCGGGCGGAGTAGGAAAACTTCTTGAGGAAGCCCCACCCGTTAGCTTAGCAGAGGTGGCAAGATATAACGATATTGGTCCAATATTGGCAAGGGAGTTTTTAAAAGCATTGAAAAACTATCCTCTTAGCTTACAAAAAGCAATGCAAACATCAAGAGCGACAGTGATTGGCGCAGGGATGCAAACGACAAAAATCAGCGGCTCAACCATTTCGATTCAGCCAAATCGTTTGCCGCTCCGAAACATTCCGGTTATGAAAATAGTGCTGCTTGAAGATTTCGAACAACAATTGAAGACTGTTTTTTTACAAGGAAGAGAATTATACGGAGGACAAACCGAGGTTCCTTTTGCCATAAGCATTCCAGGTCCGACCTATTTTTCCTATAAAACTCTAAAAAAATTGGCAGAAGCAATAGGAACCCTTTATCCACAATGGTTTCCAGATGCTACTATATTGGCGATTGTATGTGAAACAGACATCGCCAAGGCATTGGGGCAGGCATTAATGCTGCAAACTACTTTAATCGGACTTGAAGTCATCTGTATTGATCAAATTGTGGTAGAGCATGGGGATTTCATCGATATTGGTGAGCCACTGTATGATTCCATGGTGCCAGTAGTAGTGAAAACATTGGCATTTTCAAAATAATGGATAAACAGGGGGTGATAGAACTTGAAAACCAAAATTACGTTATTGAATAAGACCTACCAGTTTCAAGGCTTGAAAGAAATCCTAGCGAAAGCAAACGAGGAAAAATCAGGTGACCAGTTGGCAGGCCTTGCCGCCATTGATGCACAGGAGCGGCTGGCTGCGAGGCATTTGTTGTCGGAACTGACTCTAAAGGATATTCGAAACAATCCAGTCTTACCCCCTGAGGAAGACGAAGTTTCCCAAGTGATCGAGGCCTCCATAAATGAAAAAATCTATCAATCGATGGCTAATTGGTCTGTCAGTGAACTGCGGGAAACTCTTTTATCAGAATCTATTACCAATCAGGATATCTCCCGATTACGCAGGGGGTTAACAAGTGAAATGGTCGCAGCTGTGACCAAAATTATGTCGAACCTGGATTTAATTCAGGCAGCCTCCAAAATCGAAATCATCACCCAATGCAATTACCCAATCGGCCAAAAAGGTACCCTAGCCGGTCGGGCACAGCCCAATCATCCGACTGATAGTATTCAAGGAATTAAGGCCTCTCTTTATGAAGCCTTAAGCTATGGAATTGGTGATGCTGTCATTGGTGTGAATCCTGTTATTGATACTGCAGAAAGTGTGAAGCAAATTTTACAAATGACCCGCGAGGAAATCGACCGCTTCGAGATCCCAACGCAAAATTGTGTGCTGGCCCACGTCACGACACAAATGCGGGCGATAAAAAATGGAGCCCCTTCAGACTTGCTTTTTCAAAGTTTGGCAGGGACAGAGGCCGGAAATAAGGCATTTGGCATAAGTGTAGAACTATTGGAGGAAGCGAATGATCTGATCCAGAAAGAAGGTACTGCGACTGGCCCTAACCTTTGGTATTTTGAAACAGGGCAAGGCTCTGAGTTGTCTTCAGATGCCCACCATGGGATTGATCAAGTCACATTGGAAGCAAGGTGTTACGGCCTTGCAAAAAAATATAAACCGTTCATTGTAAACACTGTTGTGGGATTTATCGGTCCAGAATACCTTTACAACAGTAAACAAGTTATTCGCGCTGGACTTGAAGACCATTTTATGGGGAAACTCCAAGGCTTGCCGATGGGAGTGGATGTCTGTTATACCAACCATATGAAAGCTGATCAAAATGACATGGAAAATCTTGCTATACTCCTTGGATCAGCAGGTGTCAATTTTCTCATTGGCGTCCCAATGGCAGATGATTGCATGCTGAATTATCAATCTACCAGTTTTCATGATATTGCCTCTGTTAGAAGTGTCCTTGGCCTTAAACCTGCACCTTTTTTTGAAAAATGGCTCGAGAAAATGGGTGTTATGGAGAATGGTATTTTCACAGAAAGGGCTGGTGACCCGACGGTTTTCATGTAAAGAAAGGAGGTCTAGTGTTGAAGGAACAGCAAATCGCAATCATTGTCCAGAAAGTGATGGAGCAATTGCAAAAAAAGATTCCACCCGAACAACAAACAGTACCAGAAACAATTAGTCAGGAAGAAGAATCTCCATTGACCTTTACGAAATTGGATTGGAACACAATCATTCCAGAGCCTGCTTATCCGGCAGGAATTGCCGATCTTACAGCTGTAACCCCGGCTCGGATTGGGGTGTGGAGAACAGGGACCCGTCCCTTAACCAAGACAATGTTAAAGTTGCAATTCGACCATGCTGCAGCCATTGATGCAGTTGGAGGTGAGGTACTTGAAAATTATCTGCAGGAATTCGATCTTTTTACAGTGGAGACCTGCTATGAAAACAAAGAAGTGTATCTAAAAAGACCCGATAAAGGGAGGATTTTAACAGAAGAGGCTGTAAAGACGATCAAGGAAAGATGTATTTACAGGCCGCAAGTACAAATTGTCGTTTCGGATGGACTAAGTGCCAGTGCGGTGGAAACGAATCTAAAGAATGTTTATCCAGCTTTACTAGATTCATTGAAAATAAATAACCTTACCACAGGAACGCCATTTTTTGTGAAAGGAGGAAGGGTTGCCTGCATGGATCATATTGGTGACATATTGGAGCCGGAGACACTTGTTTTGTTGATCGGTGAACGGCCCGGACTAGTCTCTGCAAGTTCTATGAGTGCCTATATGTGCTTTAGGCCAAGAAAAGGAATTGTGGAATCGGACCGCAATGTCATCTCTAATATCCATCCACTCGGTACTCCGCCGGTCGAAGCAGGCGCACATATTGGAACGGTTCTAGGTAAAATGATTGATCAACAAATCAGCGGAGTTAAGCTGGAGCTATAAGGTAGGAAAGGGGGGAGAAGAGATGGAGGTTTTTATCGGTTTTGCATTAGTCATTATCACCCTTGTTGTCGGTACTGCCATTGGCATGAATGCCAATAAAAACGTCAGAACCTTTAAGGAAGAAGAACATGAAATCTTTGTTGGAAAGGATGAAAAATAAGAAAACTGGAGGGGACATGAATGAAAAATAAAGACCAACAATTGTTGGAGGATAAGAAGCACCTCAACCGTTATGGGTATGCTCAGGAATTATTGCGGGATATGGGCGGTTTTTCAAACTTTGCGATCTCATTTTCAATTATTTCCATTTTAACAGGTGCAGTATCCCTTTATGGCCATGGTTTAACCTATGGCGGACCGGGAATGATGGGCTTTGGCTGGACCATCGTTGCTTTCTTCGTCCTGTTGATTGCTGCTTCTCTTGCTGAACTTGCATCGGCAATCCCAACAGCAGGGGCTCTTTATCACTGGGCTGCTGCCTTAAAAGGGATCAGGATTGGTTGGTACACAGCCTGGATTAACTTAATTGGTCAAATCGGCATCGTCGCCGGAATTGATTATTCATGCGCCTTATTTGCAGACCCACTCTTGGCATCTGTCTTTGGTTATTCCTCTACCGATACCACTATTTTAATTGTCTTTGGCGTTATCCTCCTTTTACACGGAATTCTCAATCACGTTGGTATTAAAATCGTTGCAAAATTAAATGACTTTTCGGCTTGGTACCACATGGGTGTGGTGGCCATCCTAGTTGTAAGTTTAGCCTTCTTCACGAAAAATGGCTTGCAGCCGGTTGATTATTTATTTAAAGTGGGGCAGACTTTCTCTGATCAACCGTATTTCCTTGCGTTTTTAATCGGACTTTTGCAGGCGCAATGGACTTTTACTGGGTACGATGCATCTGCCCATACTATCGAAGAAACTGTTCATCCAAGGGTTCGTGCTCCTTGGGGGATTTATAACTCGGTAGCATTCTCATTTGTTTTTGGATTTATCATGCTTGCTTTCGTTACCCTGTCCATACACGATGCCTCTGGTGCAGTTAATTCAGACAATGCTTTCATCTTTGTCATCAGTAAAGCACTTGGAGGAACATTTGGTTCAATAGTTTTATGGCTTGTGACCTTTGCCATGTTCTTTTGCGGGCTTTCCTCGATCACTTCTTTTTCAAGGATGATGTATGCTTTTTCCAGAGATAAAGGAATGCCGTTTAGCCGTCATTGGGCTGAAATTAGCCGTAAATATCGGACACCGGCAAAAGCCATTTGGTTATCCGTTATCCTTTCCTTTGCTTTAGCACTGATAGACTACTTAACAAAACTGATGAATCCTGATGCCGGTTATTCAACGATTGCCTTTTTAACCGCGGTAAGTGTGGTTGGTTTATATGTGGCTTATGGCATCCCAATATTTTTAAAGCTTAGGGCGGAAGCGAAAGGGATCTTTCAGCCGAAACATTACGGCCCCTGGAATCTCGGGAAGTGGAGTAAACCGATTAACATATTGAGTCTTATATGGATTATTTTCATATCAATCATCATGATGATTCCGCCAAATCAAATGGCTGCCTATGCACTGGCAGGAATGTTTATTCTTCTGATTATCATGGACTTAGGATATTACAAGAAGCACTTCAAAGGCCCGCAGGCTGCCCTTGAAAAATCAATCGATGAAATTCGACGATTGGAAGATGAATTTGAAAAAGAAGAAAACTAAAAAGGAAAAGTGCCCTTATTGGCAGGACGGGGCACTTTTCTTATTTTGGTAATAGATGAAATAAACAATCTTTTTTTAAAAATATAAATTTTTCAAAAGAGACGTGTTAAGCATCTTTTCTTGGTTTTTCATTTTCATATGGTACTATGTACATATTAAAAGAACGAGGTGTTAACATGAAAATTGAAATTTGGTCAGATTTTGTTTGTCCGTTTTGTTATATTGGCAAGCGCCGTTTAGAAATGGCACTTGAACAATTTCCACATAAAGATCAGGTTGAAGTCGAGTTCAAAAGTTTTGAACTAGACCCAAATTCTACAAATTATAATGGTCAAAATATTCACGAGGTGTTAGCCAAAAAATATGGTATGAGTGTTGAGCAGGCTAAACAGGCAAACCAGGGAGTCGGCCAACAGGCAGCATCAGTCGGGTTAACATTTAACTTTGATGATATGAAGCCTACTAATACGTTTGATGCCCATCGTTTGGCTAAATTTGCAAAAGCGGAAGGCAAAGAAGGTGCTATTACCGAAAAGCTCTTATTTGGCTATTTTTCAGAATCTAAATTAGTTAGTGATCATGAAACATTGGCTAATATAGCAGAAGAAGTGGGACTTGATCGCCAGAAAGCTCTTGAGGTCCTTCAAGATGTAACTGCATATGCCAATGATGTACGAATGGATGAAGCCCTTGCCCAACAATACGGAATCAGCGGCGTTCCGTTCTTTATCGTCAATCAAAAATATGCCATTTCAGGTGCTCAGCCACTTGAAACTTTCATAGGGGCTCTTCAAAAAGTATGGGAAGAGGAGTCTGCTACACAGGTCCTACAAAATCTTTCTACAGACGATGATGTGAGCTGTGCAGATGGCAGCTGTGCAATACCTGAGCAGAAGTAGGGAAAATAAAAGATGGGAAAGGAGATCTTGTCTCCTTTCCCATTTCTTTTAGCAGCCTTTTTTTCGTTTTTTAAATACCCACATATTCCCATCTTTCCAACAGCTTTTCGACTGATGTCTGTTATGGGCTGTGCTGTGCCAATTCGTGCATTCTAAATGCTGTACATGTCTGGAAGTCCTTCTTCTTGAGGTATTTCGTCTTGTAGTGTTTCTATGTCTAGATGAGGTCATTTGCTTAGAAGTTCTTCTACTGGAAGTCCTTTTACTCGAAGTCTTTCTATTTGACGTACTTCTCCGTGAAGTGCCTCGGTTACTGCCCGGATCCATGAACATGAAATCCCCAAACCCTCCACGTCTTGCTTCATCTGCAGCCATTTGAATATCTTCAGGTGAAAATTCTCTTTCTGCCATATTTGCACCTCCTTTTTAAATTGAAAAGGGAGTACGAATTGAATAATAACTATGAATAACCCACTCCTCTTTTACCAATTTACGTCTAATTATAAATTTTGGTAAAGGACAAAAGCCTAGACGGAGAAAAAATGCTGTTTCTCACGTGACCGCCAGCACTCAAATTACATACCAATAAAGGGAGGGAGGCGATAAGAATGGACGAGGCAATTACAATCCCCCATTATAAACTGTTCATTAGACCTGTTGATTTGAAAGAACTGAAAAGGGATATATGGAAAAATACGCCACTCCCGGCCCAATTATCGATTGATGGTAAACGTTTAGATATTGATGTATGCTACCGTGGATCCCATATTCGTGACTTTCCAAAAAAATCTTATCAGATTTCCTTTTATAAGCCTGCTTATTATCGAGGCTCAAAGCTTATTCATTTAAATGCCGAATACAAAGATCCATCCATGATCCGTAATAAACTTTCCTTTGATTTTTTTTCAGAGCTAGGCTGTTTATCCCCGAATTCACGTCACGTTTGTTTAACATTGAATGGAAAAATGGAAGGCGTTTATTTGGAAATCGAATCAGTGGATGAATTCTTTTTAAAAAGAAGAAACCTCCCAGGAGGAAGTATTTTTTATGCAATTGATGGGGATGCCAATTTTTCCTTAATGAGCGATTTGGATAAGAATACTAAAAAGTCTTTAAAACAGGGCTATGAGAAAAAGTGTGGGAAAGATGATTACTACTTAGAGGAAATGATTTTTAAGATTAATACCATACCAAGAAATGAATTTGAGAGGGAAATTCAGAAATATGTAGATGTAGAGAAATATCTTAGATGGATGGCAGGGATTATCTTCACTTCGAATTATGATGGATTTGTGCACAATTATTCTTTATTTCGAAGTAGTGAAACAGGTCTTTTTGAAATGATTCCTTGGGATTATGATGCGACATGGGGACGTGACGTGAATGGAAAATTAATGGATGCTGATTATGTACCAATTAAAGGATTTAATACATTGACTGCCAGATTATTAGATGTTGACCATTTTCGCAGAAGGTATCGTGATCTTATTATAGAGCTGTTGGCCTATCCATTTTCAAAAGAGTTTATCGCGCCAAGAGCTGAAAAATTATTAAACGAAATTCGCCCTTTTTTGCTGATGGACCCCTATAAAAACAAATATATTGATGTGTTTGATTGGGAACTGGATGTAATTTTAAGGTATATAGAAGAGCGCAGAGTTTATCTGCAAACTAGATTGTACAAATTGTTGTAGGATAAAAGAAAGAGCCGCTAATTGCAGCTCTCTTGAGATATAAAAAGGTTTCTACGGCTAATTTCATCTAAAAGAATACCAATGAATTCGTTAGATAGGTTTAATTGAATCGATTCTTGATAGGCCTGTAATAAAATTTGATCTTGTAAAAGTTGCAGTGATTTCAAAACATGATCCCTCTTTTAATTGTTTTCTGTTCAATATATTAAATTACTTGTTCACTATTTTG
>NZ_JBALNY010000139.1:13710-19787 GCF_036962145.1 Bacillus sp. JJ1764
TTGAATATATTTGATTAAAAATCCACAAAACTTTCAAAAAAAGGTAAAAATGTTTATCACTGTGATATTTTCCCTTTCAATTACGTACCTATTTATGAAATAAAAAATGGCTTCCTCATAAGAAAGGAGGCCCATTATTTTTCTCTTGAGGGAAGTGAGGAGGAAAGCCGTCAGTTTGTATTTGATGAAAAAGGCCCTGCTCAATCGCCAGATCCCCGTTAAAATAATTCCGAATCTTAATAAATATTTACTGCTAAATGAAATTCCTGTTGTATAATCAAGAGGTACACCAATATTGCACCTTCCAACTTTCATTGTGTATATCCACGATAACCTAAGAAATGTTGAATTCTAGTATTAGCGTTCGTAATAGAAGGCGATTTATGAACATTTCGAATATTTCTACCAAGATTATGTTGTTATGGAGAAATAATTTCTTTATACTTTAAATGACAATAAATGTATACAAATACAGGAGAATACAAAAGTATGTTCGAGAAATTTAGGGGAGTAACCAGTACAAATTATAAATCTCTATTTGATCAGAATCCTGATGTGGTCATATCATTTGATACAAATGGTATTTTCATGGAAGCGAATAATGCGATTTCTGATTTATTCGGATATGATGTTGATGAGCTTTTGAATCAATCATTTGCTCCACTAGTTGTGCCATCAGATTTAAAAAAAGCTCTTTCTTATTTTGAGGAAGCAGTTAACGGAGAAGCCAATCATTATGAATGTTGGATTATTGATAAAGGTGGTAATGAGAGAAAAGTAAACGTTACCAACATACCTATCTATAATAATGGCGTTATCACAGGCATTTTTGCAATAGTAAAGGATATTACAGAAAATTACCGAATTCAAACTCTGATTATCGAAGCAGAGAACAAATATAGAAGCCTTGTTGAAAACTCCCAGGTTGGCGTTTATATTTTACATAATCGAAAAATAGTATATGTGAATCCATATTTATGTAAACTGACAGGGTATAGCCTTGAAGAATTACATGGTATGAAATTATCAAATATAATCATGCCTGATGACCAAGTAAAAGTTGATGAAAATATAAAAAAGCTTTATCTAAATAAAGAGACCGGAACGGTTACAAAATTTCGGGTTAAAGGTAAATATGGAAACCCTATTTATGTCGAAGGTTATGGATCTAAAGTTGCTAATCATGGTAAAGATTCAATTATCGGAACTGTGATCGATGTGACAGAAAAAGTTAATTCTGAGAAAATAATCAGACATATGGCTTATCACGATCAATTAACGAATTTGCCGAATCGTTATTACCTAAAAGAAAAAATGGGTGAAGTGATCGAAAATGCCGAAAAAAACAACTCGCATTTTGCTGTCATTTTTCTTGATTTGGATCGCTTTAAGGCAGTTAACGATAATCTGGGACACGAAATTGGCGACAAATTATTAATGGATATTGCGGAACGTTTAAAAGGTTGTGTGAGTAAAAAGGATATTATATCCAGATACGGCGGAGATGAATTTGCGATCCTGCTGCCGGAAAAATCTAGCAATTGTGCGGCAAAGATTTCACAAATCATTTTAAATAGCCTATCACAGCCCTATTACTTAAACCATCACGAAATATTTGTAACTCCAAGTATTGGAATCAGCATGTATCCCATTCATGGTTCAGATTTTGACCAACTCATTAAAAATGCCGATTTATCCATGTATTATGCAAAAAGTCTCGGTAAAAATAATTATCAATTTTTTAATGATAGTTTAGAGAATGATTCCAAAAATGAGTTGGATTATGAAAGGGAACTCAGAAAGGCGTTGGAGCGCAATGAATTTGTCCTCTATTATCAACCGCAAATTAATATGGAAACAAATGAGATTATTGGAGCAGAGGCGCTTATAAGATGGCAGCATCCGGAGAAGGGGATGATACCTCCGGCTGAATTTATTCCGATTGCTGAGGAGTCAGGATTAATCATTCCAATTGGGGAATGGGTCTTAAAATCAGCTTGTCTGCAAAATAAGAAATGGCAAGAGGAAGGAATGCCTCCTTTTACAATGGCTGTCAACATATCTGCTAAGCAGTTCTTTCAATCCAACCTACCCGAAATCGTAAAACGCACCCTGGTGGAGACAGGGCTAGAGCCGAAATATTTAGAACTTGAAATAACAGAAAGTATGACGATGAACGTAGAACGTGCTATTTCTATGCTGCTTGAATTAAAGAAAATCGGAGTTAAAATTAGTATTGATGATTTTGGCACAGGATATAGTTCATTATATTATTTGAAGAAATTCCCGATTGATAAACTAAAGGTTGACCAATCCTTTATTCGAGATTGTATTAATGATGTTCATGATGAAACCATTGTGAAAACAATTATTTCTATGGCAAAAAACCTGAAACTGCAAGTTATTGCAGAAGGTGTGGAAACAAAGGAGCATGTATCTTTTTTGCTCAATCAAATGTGTAATGAAGCGCAAGGTTATTTTTATAGTAAACCAGTTCCTGTAACCGATTTTAAACAAGTATCTTTTAAGTAATTGACAAAACCCTAAATAAATATTTTACCTCAACACCTGAAGGAATTTCAGGTGTTTTTTATCGTAGAAATGCCGCATGATTTAGAAATTCTCAAAATACATTACTATGAAGAAAGAGTTCGTTTAAAGGAAGTGTTACGGATGACTTCGGATCACCGCGTGATGGAGCTTTTGTCCAATTACATTCAGCATCAGCATAAAGGAGTACTTGCTACTGTTATTTCCGTAGAGGGTTCAGCCTATAAGCGGGAAGGAGCTAAGATGATCATCGAACCAAATGGACATAGCTATGGAATCATATCAGGGGGCTGTTTAGAGGCGGATGTGATTCAAAATGCTGAGTTGGTACTGAAATCAGGAAAAGCATGTATCAAGCGTTATAATCTGAATGAAGATTATGTCTGGGGCCTGGGATTAGGCTGCCCTGGGACGGTGGAAATATGGATAGAGCCTATTGGTAACACTGATATATGGAACAAAATGGCGGAGTTGCAATCTTGTTGTGAACCCAACGTGGTTTGTAGATTGCTGACAGAACATGGGAAAGCAGGCCCGAGATTAATCATTACAGAGAATGAGGTCTTTGGAGAGTTAAAGGATGCCATGATAAAAGAGAAGTTGGTCTTAATTTCTAGGGCAAAGTTAGCTCAATTAAATGCACGTTCTGAAATGCTAGCAATGGATACACTCTCTGGGGATATTCGAGTTTTCTTAGATGTATTTCTCCCGCCGCCACAGTTATTTATTTTTGGAGCAGGGTATGATGTGGTTCCTTTGGTCAATATCAGTCAAGTTTTAGGGTTTCACACCACCATCATTGACTCGCGAGAAACCTATAATACTAAGGAAAGGTTTCCATCAGCAAGATTGATACTTGCGGGGCCGGAAAAATACTGCACTATCGGAAAAATGAATAAACAATCCTATATTGTCATCATGAATCATCATTTGGAACGAGATATGGAGTCGTTGGCATTTGCTATGAGAACAGAATCCCCGTATATTGGCCTGTTAGGACCAAAAAAACGACGGGAAAACCTCTTGAACCTTTTAGAGGAACAGAACATTATTTTTTCAAAAAATCAATTAGAAAAGTTGCACAGTCCCATTGGTCTTGATATTGGGGCAGTATCCTCAGAAGAAATAGCCGTTAGTATTATCAGTGAAATTCTCGCTTTTCGGAATGGCCACAAAGGTGCATTTTTGCGAGATTCTCCGCAGATTCATCATAAGCGTTCAAGGGAACTGGAGGAACAGGTATGAAAAATATCTGTTCCATTTTATTAGCTGCAGGGTCGTCCTCTAGGATGAACTATCCAAAGCAATTGCTTAAGTGGAAGGGGAAAACATTGATCGAGTACCAGATTAATCAGCTAAGGAAACAATCATTTGCCGAAATTATAGTGATCCTGGGCCATCAGTGTGAAAAAATAAAAGAAATAGTGTCAATCAAGGATAAGCGTGTTACATTTTTGACTTGCTGGCAATATCAGGCTGGTTTAAGTGAGAGCTTAAAAACAGGATTATCTTATGCAATGAAAAAATATGATGGCCTCTTGATTATGTTAGTTGATATGCCGTTAATTCAATCAAAAACTATAGAAAAAGTGGTGCATCGAGGGTCAAGCCTATTAAATAACAGAAACGATCCATATGTGGTGCAGCCAAGTTACCAGCAACAACCAGGGCATCCGGTGTTTATCGGCCATTTTGCAAAAATTGATTGGAGAGACTTAAAGGGGGACCAGGGAGCCAAGCAAATAATGAGGAAATTAAAAGATCATTATTTTATTGATTTAATGGATGAGGGAATTATTTATGATTTTGACACCCCTGAAGAGTATGAAAAGGCTTTAATAAAAAATCAAATTACAGGAAAAATGACTTGAATTAGTCAGAAAATTCTTGTAAGCTAAAAATAGCTTCATCCTATCTGCCAGACAGCAGAAGGAAATGAGGATGGTTTTATAATTGAATTTACTGACTAATTAGATTCCACTCCCAGCCTTTGCCGGTTGGTATTAATGGATCAGGTAGCCAGTCCATACCACATCTGTGTGTTTGGGCTGGCTTTTTATGTTTTTGAGACAAATTTAGAAAGTGGAGGTGGAAAAGTGAGTGGTGGGGCATTAACGGGGATTAAGGTATTAGATTTAACAAGGGTGCTGGCTGGTCCGTATTGTACTATGATTTTGGCGGACCTGGGTGCAGATGTGATAAAAGTGGAAGCCCCGGGTGGAAGTGATGAAACGAGGAGTTGGGGTCCGCCGTTTCAAAATGGTGTAAGCGCTTATTATTTATGTACAAACAGAAATAAGCGGAGTATCACTGTTAATCTGAAAACAGAAGAAGGAAGAGCGATTATCCGGAAGCTGGCAGAAGATGCGGATGTACTGATTCATAATTTTAAAACGGGCTCGATGGAAAAATGGCAATTAGACTACGAATCGTTGAAAACGATCAACCCTAGATTGGTGTTTTGTTCGATTACTGGATTTGGTGAAACAGGTCCATTAAGTCATTTGCCTGGCTATGATTATATCATCCAGGGTATGAGCGGTCTGATGAGTATTACAGGAAGTGAAGAAAGTGGACCTATTAAAATCGGTGTAGCCATGGTTGATATCTTAACAGGTTTATATTCTGCCATTTCTATTGAGGCAGCCCTTCTCGAACGCGGAAAGTCGGGGATGGGGCAAAAAATAGATATGTCGCTCCTAGATACAGCGGTTAGCTCACTTGCCAACGTGGCCAGCAACTATCTTATTTCCGGTCATGTTCCGAGAAGATTGGGAAATGATCATCCTAACATTGTTCCATACTCAATCTATAAAGCATTGGATGGAGAAATAATTATCGCAGTCGGCAATAATCGCCAATTTTCCACTTTATGTGAAGCGATGGGGATTGCAGAGACTGCACATGACGAAAGATTTCATACTAATGATGCAAGAGTACAAAATAGAACTTTGCTCGGAAAAATATTAGAGGAGCAACTGCAATTAAAACCGGTTGAGTATTGGACTGAATTATTTTGTGCACACAACATTCCCTGCGGCCCTATTAGTTCAATGGATCAAGTATTTAATCAACCGCAAGTAAACGCACGTGAAATGGTTGTTGAAGTGAACCATCCTGAAGCAGGGGTAGTGAAGCTGGTTGGTTCACCTATTAAACTTTCAAGGACAAAGACAAAGATTGAAAGACACCCACCGGTGGCCGGTGAACATACGAAGGAAATTTTACTGCAAGCCGGATATTCTTTAGATGAAATTGAGCAATTTGAAAGTCAAAAAATTATTTAATGGAGGTTTTTGACAATGAATTTCGATTTTTCAGAAGAACAGGTTATGTTAAGAAAGATGGTAAGAAGTTTTGTAGATAAGGAAATTATTCCTAATATGCGCGAATGGGATGAGCGTGGCTACTTTGATCCTGTCATTTGGAAAAGATTAAGAGATTTGGACCTTTTGGGCGTTTGTATTCCGGAGCAATATGGCGGCAGCGGAATGGACTACAATTCACTTGCAATCGTTTGTGAAGAG
>NZ_JBALNY010000139.1:19820-22960 GCF_036962145.1 Bacillus sp. JJ1764
AAGAGCAAAAGCAAAAGTATTTGGTCCCACAGGCTAAGGGTGAAAAAATCGGTGCATTTGGATTAACGGAGCCTGGAGCTGGTTCTGATGTTGCTTCTCTTGCCACTACAGCGGTTAAAGATGGTGACGATTACATTTTAAATGGTTCGAAAACGTGGATTTCACTTTGTGACTTTGCTGATCATTTTATCGTATTTGCCTATACGGATAAATCGAAAAAGCACCATGGTATTTCAGCGTTTATCGTTGAACGGACGATGCCTGGTTTCTCTTCAAAAGCCATTAAAGGAAAACTGGGAATTCGTTCCGGTAACACTGGTGAGCTATTCTTTGACCAGGTTAGAGTGCCAAAAGAAAATTTATTAGGTCAAGAAGGTGAAGGATTCAAAATCGCGATGGCTGCGCTCGATAATGGTCGATTTACCGTTGCCGCAGGGGCTGTAGGCCTTATCATGGCATCGTTAGAAGAAAGTGTGAATTATTGCCATGAACGAAAAACGTTTGGGAAAGAAATTGGGAAGCATCAGTTAGTTCAACAAATGCTTGCCAACATGGAAGCAGGTTTGCAGATGAGCCGATTGTTGGTATATCGCGTTGGAGAACTGAAAAACAAAGGTGTCCGTAACACCCGTGAAACCTCCCTTGCCAAATGGCAGGCCTGTGATTTTGCCAATAAAGCCGCTGATGATGCAGTCCAAATTCATGGAGCATATGGTTATTCCAGTGAATACCCGGTAGAACGATTCTTAAGAAACTCCAAAGCTCCGGTCATTTACGAAGGAACAAGAGAAATTCATACCATCATGCAAGCAGAATATGTACTCGGTTATCGGGAAGATAAACCATTAAATAACATGCTGCCGGCTTGGCCGTTCGAAAAAGAAACCGTTTCAAAATAAAATAGTATTGAGAGGGTGAAACGTATTTCACCCTCTTTTATTTTGATTGAGTTTAAAGACTTCTCGAGCCAATGATTCTAAAATATAAACCACCGGAACTTGGGTAGTAATATTAGCGTGGTCAAAAAATTCCTCCGTGACATAATAGGGAATATTTAAATCAGACATGTTGGCAATGGTAGAAAGTTTATTATTAGTAATACTGATGATTTTACTGCCTTCTTGTTTTAGCTGGTTAAGATGAGTCACAGTAAAAGAATTTTCTCCTGTCACCGATAAAGCGATTGTGACGCTATTTAGCCGGAGTTGCGAATGAATAGGAAACATAGGGTCCTTAATATATAATGAAAATTTCCCTAAACTGGAAAAGTATCTTGCCCCGTATTCTGCCAAAATACCTGAGCTGCCAATGCCAATAAAGATCACATTCTCTGCTTCTGTGATCAGTGATGCTGCTTGGCTAATTTTATCATCTATATCACCCTTTAATGTCCGTTCAAAGAATTCCATCACAGCATGTAATGAACTTTTGATGGTCGTGGTCTTGTTCTCTTCTAAGTACATTTTCAGCTTTACTTTAAATTCTGAAAATCCTTCACAATTAATTTTTCTGCAAAATCGTAAAATGGTCGCTGTGGATACATGAGTTTCATCTGCCAATTCACGAATTCGCATATATACCACTTTATTCATGTTTTGACTGATATAGTTGTAAATGGACAATTCAATTTCATTAAATGAGGTAATCATTTCGTTAGTAAACATATTTATTGGGGACTCCTCGCAATTTTATACTTCATTATACCATCGGTTTGATACACAGTGTTACAGTTATGTAACAAGTAACCATTATCCATACTTCTGACAACATGCCCTTCATTTATTTACTATCTTTCTATTTAAACTTACTATTTTTATATAGTCTTTAGAAAAAAGCTCATACTAACATGGTATATAAATGGTAGGAGGAAAAAAATGGGTAAGAATCGTTTTCCTGAAGGATTTTTATGGGGTGGAGCAACCGCAGCCAACCAATTAGAGGGTGCCTATAATGAAGGTGGCAAAGGTTTGTCTATTTTTGATATGGTAACTTTTGTTCCGAAAGAGGAACGAGGAAATGAAGGCATCGAGATGGATGTAACAAGTGAAAAAGAATTAGAGGAGCTATTAGCTGGCAAAAAAGGGGATAATTTCCCTAAACGCCGTGGTATTGATTTTTATCATCGTTATAAAGAAGATATCGCTCTATTTGCGGAAATGGGCTTTAAAACATTCCGGATGTCGATTTCCTGGCCGCGGATTTTTCCAAACGGAGATGATCTTGAGCCGAATGAAGAAGGATTAGCCTTTTATGATCGAGTGTTTGATGAGTTGCTGAAATATGGAATTGAACCTTTAGTAACCCTATCTCACTATGAGATACCACTTCATTTAGTACGCAAATATAATGGATGGGCCGACAGACGTTTGGCTGAGTTCTTTGTTCATTATGCAGAGACGGTATTTAAACGATATAAAGGAAAAGTAAAATACTGGTTAACGTTTAATGAAATTAATATCTCAGCCTTTTCACCCTATATCGGAAGCGGGATACTGGTTGATCGTGTTGAAAATAAGGAACAGGCCGTTTATCAGGCCCTTCATCACCAATTTGTAGCCAGTGCAAAAGCCGTAAAAGCTTGTCACGAAATTATTCCGGATGCAATGATTGGCTGTATGTTGGCACGTATGGAGGTGTATCCTGAAACGTGTAATCCGGATGATGTATTAGTTGCATTGGAAGAAGATCAAAAGAACTTATTCTTCACGGACGTTCAAGTTCGTGGATATTATCCAAGCTTCATGAACAAATATTTTGAAGAAAATAATATTAAAATTGACATGTTGCCAGGGGATGAAGAGATCTTATTGCAGCATACTGTCGACTTTCTATCATTTAGCTACTACATGACGATGGTTGCAAGTGGTTCCCCTGAAAAACTAAAGGAGAAAGGAAACTTCTTTAGCGGAGTTAAAAATCCATATCTACAATCATCCGATNNGTTTGCGAATTACTTTAAAGAAAATGTATGATCGTTACCAGGTGCCATTATTTATAGTTGAAAATGGGTTGGGTGCCTACGATAAAGTGGAAGAAGACGGTTCTATCAATGATGATTACCGAATTGATTATTTACGTGCCCATATCGATCAAATGGGAGAGGCCATTAAAGATGGTGTAGATCTTATCGGGTATACCAC
>NZ_JBALNY010000140.1:0-12135 GCF_036962145.1 Bacillus sp. JJ1764
CCCACATTGAAAATAAATATGGTGAATTTGCTATCCAGGATACTGTAACGAGTATATAAAAAATCACAAAACCAAAGCAATTCTTTCCATTGCTCTCCCCCATTTTTATTAAAAGATTTTAATTAATTTACACTATAATACTTAGTTATTTTATGTATATAGAAATTCTATGTATATGAAAATATTAATATGATCACTGGAAATAAGCAACAGTTTATCGAACTAATCCGTTCCATCAAGTATTATGTTAAAAATTTTCTAAAAATGTTTAAATTTTTGAATCGAAACTATTGCTTAATAGAGTCTAATAATTGAAAGGGGGAGTTTCCATTATTACGAATCAAGTTTCGCTTATTGAACAAGCGAAAAATGGCGATGAGGAAGCCTTTTATCTTCTTATTAATCAAAAAAAGACAGAACTCTACCGAATGGCTTATGTGTATGTACAAAATGAAAATGATGCCGTTGAAATTTACCAGCAAACAATCATTCGTGCATTTGAAGGGTTACCAAGGCTTAATGAACCAGAATATTTTTCTACATGGATTACACGCATATTAATTAATTGTTGTAAAACATACATATCTAAACGGAAAAATTTTGATCTTGTTGAACCAGCGGACATTGAAAATTTAAGAACAATATCCCATACCAATATTGAAGAACATCTCGATTTGTGGAAAGCACTCTATCAGCTTAATGAAAATTATAAAACCGTACTGTTATTGCGATTTTATCAGGACTATTCCGTCAGTCAAATTGCTGCCATTTTACAATGTCCTGAAGGTACTGTGAAAACGCATATTCGGAGAGGTTTGCAAACTTTACGACAACAGTTAAAGGGGGCGTATATCGATGAATGGGTTCAATCCGTTGAAAGAAATGATTGATGCAATTCCAGTCCCAGAAAGGCGATTATCCGAAGTATTACGAATTGAAGGTATGACAAAAGTCTTTAAACAGAAGGAACATAATGTTACAGCTTTAAAAAATATCCATTGCACCATTTATGAAGGAGAAATGGTTGCCATTATGGGAACGAGTGGATCAGGAAAAAGCACACTTCTAAATATGATTAGTGCAATTGATGAGCCAACAGAAGGTGCGCTTTTTTTATTTGGTAAGCAAGCGAATAAAGTGTATAAGGAACCGAATGCTTCTAATTTCAGGAAGGAAAATATCGGCTTTATTTTTCAATCCTTTCATTTGTTAAAGGATTTGTCTGTTGAAGACAATATTGCTTTGCCACTCATATTAAATGACGTGCCGAGTAAGGAAATTAAAATTCGCGTACAAAAGGTAATGGAGAAGTTACAAATTTCAGCTTGGCATAAACACCTTCCTCATGAATTATCTGGTGGACAAAAACAACGTGTTGCCATTGCCCGTGCCATTATTACGAATCCTCCGATTTTACTGGCGGATGAACCAACAGGTGCATTAGATGTCAATACAACCGATGATATTTTACAACTTCTCGTACAGTTACAAAAAGACATGAATCAAACCATTTTACTTGTTACACATGATCCTTATGTTGCAACTTTCGCAAACAGAGTTCTTTTTTTCCATGATGGTACCATTGTTGATTCCTATCAAAATATTAAAGCTTTTGAAGACCTAGACAATATTTTAGCAAAGTTCAAATCGTGCACCCGAGGTGAACGCTAATGTTTACAATGCGCAGTATTGCTATGAAACTTTTTCGTGCAGCTTGGGCGCATGTTGCCACAAGTATTAGCATTATCTCTATTTCTATTTGTTTAATCATGACGATGAGCCTTTATATATGGAATGCAAATGTACAAATGAAAGAGGAAATTCACGCCATGTTTGGAGATGCCGATTTAACAGTTGGTTACAATCCCGAACAAGGAAAAACACTTTCTATAGACCTACTTAACAAAATAAAATCAATTGAAGGAGTCGACACGATTTCCCCCATTTCTTTGACACATACAACAGTAGATAATATGGAATTCATTTATACGCTTGGTGTTGAGAATGATGAACTGGTAAAAAGCCGTTATCATTTTTCCACGGATTTAAAGTCGAATAATATTATCCTATCTGAGGGATTGGCGAGGGTTTTAAAGAAAAAACTCGGGGATCATGTTCTCGTTCAAAATCAAGCTTTTATCATAAAAGAAATATTACCAACCATGAAAGCTACCGAAACAACGAATTTCGCTCTTTTGCCAAATTCAATCGTGAAACAGTGGATGCCGTATGCAAACAATGAATCAAAGGGTTTATTCGCTTTAATTACAGCAGATCATCCATCAGCTATTGGTATGAAACTTAAACAACTGGATAAATCTTTAAGGGTTGATATTACAAACGACGGTGACTTTGTAAAACAAAACTTGCAGTCTTTAATGATTTTTATCATTGTTTTATCGGTCTTTATTTTAATCATTACAGGCATGTTATTACTCTCCACATTCCAATTGCTTTTCTATAAATTAAAGGAACAATTGATGGTTTTGAGATCTTTGGGTGGTTCTTCTAGGCAAATTGGGCGTATCATAAACACTCAGCTATCTGCTATTATCCTATTTGGTGTCATAGTTGGGATTACCTGCGGTGTGCTGATCATTAAAGTTTGGTTACCACAACTGGTAACATTATTATCATTACCTATGGCAAAAACTGACTTCCCAGTAGTTCTTGTGTTTGCTATCGCGATTGCCAGTTTTTGTTTTCTCCAACTCTTTACAAAATGGCAGGTTAGAAAAGCAACACAGCTGCTCCCATTACAAATTGAGAGTGACAACGAAAATGTTCTGTTGAAATGGACTGTTTGGAAAAAGATTGTTGCAAGTGTGATGACCCTCATTGGTCTTTTATGTTTGTTTACAGGACAAATGGTTGAAAATGCGGATGGTAAAGGGCCTTTACTCATCATCATTGGTTCACTGCTTTTATGTGGAGTGGTCCTTCTTATCATTCCGTTTATTTTTAAAGCGTTAATAAATATCGCTTTACAGCCAGTACGGTCTATATTCGGAAAAGAGGTTTATATGGCCTGCCAGCAATTGTTGCCGCAAATCAAACGGAATTCAACAGTTGTTCTCAGTTTAATCGGCTTGATGGTCATCTTAATATTTGGCAGTTCTTTATTAAAAACCATTCAATTTAACGAGCAAAGCTATATTAATGAAAGATATAAAACATCTATCATTTTAAAAAATCAAATAAGGGATCCGTCTATTGCACCTTCTATTTTAGAAGAAATAGAAAATCTGCCTTCCATATCTTATGCATATGCAAAAAGTGATATTAATGGGTTAAGTTTTAAACATAAAGGCAACCTCATTAACAGTGATTATGCAACAATCGATGTTGCAAAATTTATCAAGCTCAATCTAATCAAACCGGTTAACGGTGATTTAACAAAGGGTGTTATTATTACCAAACAATTTGCTGATAAATATCATCTTTCAGTGGGAGATTCACTACCAATTGAGTTCTTTGTTTTATCTTCACCAGAGCCAGCAACTGGCAAACAACATGTATTAGCCATTATCCCAGAACCGCTGAATTTTGCCGATGTGTATATTGATTGGTCATCAGCGATTGCGGAACAGGCACCTCCGATGATTGACGAAATCATGGTCGAAACGTCAGATACAAAACAGGCAGTAGCACAATTACAAGATATCTTACAACAGTACCCTACTTTCCAATTAAGCGATAAAGAAACGATGATTGAGCAAGCAAATGATATGTTTTATCAGCGCTGGAGTCTATTTGTGGGGGTATTTATCGTATTAATTGCAGCAACAAGCATTGGAGTTATTCAAACTTTACTTCATACCATTTATGTGAAGCGTAATGACTACGCGATCCAACGGCTCATTGGACTTTCACCGAATGGTTTGATGAAACTCATCCTTACACAAGTATTGTCCTTTGTACTGTATGGTTTAACGACAGGTACAATCTTAGGACTGCTGTTAACACGTTTGTTAGCCATCATCGATCCAAGTGGAGGAATTATGTTTGATTTTTCTACACTTACAATCGTCAGCCTTTCCTTACTCATCTCAACACTTCTAGTTTTTACAGTACAAGGCTACTGGATAAGCCGAAGTAAACTGGCGATTGAGATGAAAAATATATAGAGAATAATATGAATGAGTATGTCACCTAAAATCGTTTATTAGGTAATGTTTGTTGATTGAACTTGGGAAGGAATTTGGAGTAAGGTTCATAGAGTCTTTGATGTCCGACTGAAATTTATCATTGTTTATGTCAAAAATCATAAATGTATCAATGTTTGTGTCAAGATTGAATGACACAAACATTGATACTTAATAAATACAAATCTAGAATTTACCGCCATTTTCGATGTTACAACGTTTGTGTCACTACACAATTATTTTTATGTGCTAGTCTTTTCTTTATTTTTGTCCTTCCCTCCTTTATTTTTAGTCGGGACCAAAATTTGGTATTTTATTTCATCATATCGTTATATTTATCCATTATCCATCCTTGCATTCAATATTGGTTATTCGTTGTCTATTTCAATGAATAATATAACTTTATTCCTATATTTGTCTCCCTTTGTCCAAGAGAAAAATTAAAATTGGTTATTCTATCCCTCTTAGTACTTGTTTTTCCAATAGAAAAAAGTTCATATCCAACATCTTTTAGAAAAAATCAAAAAATCTATTTTCGTTTGTGGTTTATCCTTTTCTTGTTAAGAAATGAATTTAATTNNTTGTGCTCGTAAACTTGTTTTAAACCTTTCAGAATTCGATATGATTACTCCTCCAATTATAAAAAAACCCTCGTAAATGTAAGATTGACATTTACGGGGCATATCAAACCGGTGCTAGCATTCCTTTTGGTCAATCCTTCTCTTTTTTTAAATTAACCTGCCGTTAGTCGTGTGAATAAAATGGATCACCTCAGCAACCTCACTGTTTAATTTTAGCTCTCAATGGTATTATAGGTTTTCTAGAAAGCTTAACCGTTATAAACACTTTCACATGTTCCAGACTTTGGTTTATAAAAACAATGCTCTTTAAATTGACCCGAATGAGGTTGACCGTACCATGTGGGAGGACATGGAGCATGTGGATTAAAATACCATAATGCATATTTCGCTGGGTGATCTCTCCAATATTCCAAGTTTTGTTTTGCTAACCTTTT
The DNA here is from genome assembly GCF_036962145.1 of Bacillus sp. JJ1764. NCBI lineage: Bacteria > Bacillati > Bacillota > Bacilli > Caryophanales > Bacillaceae > Bacillus > Bacillus sp. JJ1764. The sequence goes on from NZ_JBALNY010000140.1 coordinate 5,161, forward strand.
TTCAAATGTTCTTGCTCTTTGATAAAAAACATTTCCCTTTTGAACAGCTTAAAATGAATAATTTCCACCTTGCACTTGAAATATTACATCATGTATTGTGTTAACATCTTTAAAGTCCAAACAAGCTGCTACAGCACGGTTCACTATAACATTTCCAACATATAGCATTCCTTGTTTTCCTTCACCTTCAGCTTCCGCTCTCATCATCCTTGCCATTTCATCTACCTCGTAACTTCGATTATTTACTCTTGGCATTTTATCACCCCAAAATAAGATATGAAAAAAAACCACATCCATGTTATAGCTGGTTTAGTTAACCAAGAAAAAGCAATTTCCACCTGATACTTGATAACACCATGTCATAGACTGTTCGAATTTCCATGCAATTACACACTTTGTATATACTTAGAGCATTCAAAAACAAACAAAAAACAGAAGTAACTTCAATTGAAGCCTCCTGTTTTTAATTATAAAGCGTGAACATTTACTTAAGAATCGGGAAGATACCGAAATACTCTTCTAAGGTTAGCCCACGAGCTTGCATATCTTTTGCAATTCCCGTTCCAACATAGCGGATATGCCAAGGCTCATATTTATAGCCAGTCACATGTTCTTTTCCTTTAGGGAACCTTATAATGTATCCGTAATTTGCACTGTTCTTTTCAAGCCATTTCGCTTCTTTTGTTGCAGCAAAACATGAAGTTACTGCACACTTGCCGTCGGTGCCACTAACATCAATGGCCAACCCAGTTTGGTGCTCACTTGTTCCCGGAATAGCACTATATGTTATTGCTTTTTGATAACCATCCCTTTTTACATAGTTATTAAATACTACTGTTTGTGTGGCATAAGAACGATACCCCGAAACACCACTCAAATTAATGCCATCCTTTTTGGCAGCAGTGAACATCTTTTCAAGCTGTAGAGCAGCTTCCCTTCTTAACTTCCGTTTTTCCACCTTTTCTTTAAAAAGAAAAGTAGTATTAGGGTAAATTAAATCCTTTGGTACATAGTTCTTAGGTAAGTAAATTTTTTTGTTCACTATAACACCTATGGATGACGGGTAATTTGTAACATTTACCACTTTTCCATCGGGTCTTTTTTCTTTACGTAAATAGGTGGTCGTAGAAATGTTTAATGGGTATTGGTATGACATTTGATTAGACTGTTGTTTCGCTTTTTGAGTAGAATTTGGGTAATTGTCAAGTGTTCTAATTGATTGTTTCTTATTTAATTCGTTTGGTGTAGTTGTTTCAAAATTGTCTCTTTTACAACCGACAGTAACACCACAAAAAATTAAGATGAACCATGTGACTAAAAATTTTTTCATAAGAATTTTGCTCCTTAAAGATAACATTCATGTAAAATTTTAAGACCTAATGAAGTAATTTTCAAAAATATTTGAAATTACCTTGAAGCCTTAAATGATAAGAATATTTGTTTATTCTATCCGTTTGTTTCGACTTAATTCTTGGTAATTAATTATTAATTTTTTCTTACTTATCATCTTTTCTATCTTTCAATAGATCCTAAGGTAAAAAACAAAAAAATCAGGGTGCAGAAGCTTCCCTGCTTGAAACTTTTTCATACAAGAAGTGTAAATTCAAAAACTACACAAATTAAATACATTAGCCATTACAAATGAATTGGTTGATTGAAACAACGTTTTATATATCTATTAACTAAGTTGAACATACCATTGCGAAGGACACTAGCATACCTCGCCTTGTTATCTAGAGCCATGGATATAGTTAATCTATCTGCTCTGGTTAAAACTTGATTCCTTTTGCTGATGAATGTTTCAGTAACATAAAAAAGCCCCCTAAAGGGCTTTTTTGTATTTTTAATTAGTAGCAGACCGTTGCTCCTGCGATAATCAGCAAGATAAACAAAACAACGATTAAAACGAAACCGCAGCCGTATCCCCAAGCGCCATAACCATGTCCAAACAATTCATTTTCTCCCTTTAGACTCATTCATTATAAAAATATGGTAGAAGTTATGGAGGTAAAGACCCTTTAACTAAAATTTAATGAGGAAAAGTATGCGGACAAACTAATTCAGGATGTGTATTGTCCATTTTCCTTAATTTAAAACAAGGCTTTTCCAATAGGAACTAACAACCAACTTATCCAATAAGATGATACTAGCTTTGCTAGTTCGGTTTTTGCGGGATGCTGCAACAAAGGAGCGAATATAAAATGGGAACCATTAGCGGAAAAGAGTTTATTGATCGTTTAAATAAGTTAGAAAACGAAATTTGGTTTGATGGTGAAAAAATTAAGGGAAAAATTTCTGAGCATCCTGCTTTTAAAGGAATTCTTAATGAAAAAGCTTCCCTTTATGATGTACAAAATGACCCCCTTCTAAAAGAGGAGATGACTTTCTTTTTACCTGATAAAGAAGAACCTATTGGGATATCCTATCTGCAGCCAAAAACAAAAGAAGATTTAATGAGAAGAAGAAAGATGATGGAATACTGGGCAAAAAACACACATGGAATGATGGGAAGAAGTCCTGATTATATGAATACTGTACTGATGAGCTTTGCCTCCTCAGCCTCCATTTTAAAGGGGAGGGACAATTGTTTCCCTAAAAATATTGAATCCTTGTACGAAAGGGCTATGGAAAACGACCTCTCGTTTACACATACATTTATTACTCCTCAAGTAAATCGTTCCCAAGTCTATTTGGGATTTACCAATGATCCCATTTCTGCGAAGGTAATTGAACGAAATGAAAAAGGACTGGTGATAAAAGGTGCCCGCTTGCTTGCCACTCAAGGTGGTTTGACAGATGAAGTTTTAGTTTTTTCTGCTCCAAGAGTGTTTTTGGATCCTAGTGATGCATTCGCATTTTCTATTCCATCTAATACGGAAGGATTAAAATTTTTCTGCAGGGAATCTTTTGTCGGGGGAAAATCTTCCTTTAATTATCCCTTAAGTTCAAGATATGAAGAAATGGATTCCATTGTTGTTTTTGACAATGTATTGGTATCATGGGATCGTGTATTTTATTACGACAACGTAGAGGCAGCAACCGATTTTCTGGCTGAAAGCTCCTTTTACCAATTCGCTTATCATCAAGTGGTAATCAGACAAATTGTGAAAACCGAATTTTTTCTTGGAGTGGCTGAACTACTTGTTGATACAATAAATGTTGGGGAATATCAACATATTCATAAAAAACTTTCCGAAATCATCATTGGTCTTGAAACCATGAAAGCACTCTTAGAAAAGGCAGAAAATGATGCTGAATTAGATCAATGGGGATTTATGCGTCCAAGTATGATACCATTACAAGTTGCCAGTAACATTTTTCCAAGGATTTATCCCCGTTTTAGCGAGATTATACAGATCATTGGTGCAAGCGGAATGATATCTTTACCAACAGAAAATACCTTTGATTCTGAAATTAGACAAGAGCTTGACCAATATCTTCAAGCAGCTGGTATGAACTCTTTGGACCGTGTGAAACAATTTCGTTTGGCATGGGATCTTACAATGAGTTCCTTCGGTACAAGGCAAACCCAGTATGAAAGATTTTTTTTTGGAGACCCTGTTCGATTATCAAGTAACCTATACAGAAACTATATAAAGGAGCAACATGTTGAAGATATTATCAAATTTTTAAAATTAAAAAATTAAGGGTATCTGAACAAATTGTTATTTTTATGCAGTAGCCTTCTGTCATAAATCAAAACTTTCACCATTCCCAACAAAAAACAGGCGATTCTACTCTTGTAGAACCCCTGTTTCATAGAAGTTGTTTTTTTTATTTGGACTCTTTTATCCGCAAATTTAAATAATATTAATAGTATGGATAAAATGAATAAGGGTAAGGGTAGCCGCCAATGCCTGGACCCCCGAAACCAAGACCTGGATAATAACCAAGTCCAGAGCCCGGTCCGCCAAAACCAAGACCTGGAGCAAAACCAACTCCAGAACCAGGGGCACCTATACCTGGACCTCCAAAACCATGCCCTGGACCAATCCTCTCATATGTTGGACTAAAAGCATTATAATTAAGCATGACGTTCATCCTCCTCAATTAATTTACATTAAGCATATGCATATTTGGGATAAATTCCTGGGCATTCGTTCTGAATCTTAAAATATTATATGACAAATGCGGATAGGGTAATTATTTAAGCTAACCTGAGGCTACCGGGCATACATCCAATCCAAGCTTTAATCTGAGCATAAATTGGTTATATGTCTAATTTCAATAAGGAGTGAACCTCGAATTATGGTTTATTTGCGACAAATGTCACCCTATGCCCAAAATCCCTTGGGTCTTCAACATTGTTTGTATCATTTCACGTATATGCGGCTTATAAATGGAGATAATTTCTGGTTTTATTTGACGACTGTCGGGGAATCTAGAGTTTATGGCTATAGGTTTTTTGGAGGAAGATGGAATAATTATTCGGTTGCTTTGAGGGATATTGTTTCCGCCCATTGTTCTCCCCCGACTCCAACTCTATATTAAACACTGCTCCTGACATTCGGAATTGTACCATTCAGTTTTACTCTAGATTGATCTGGGCGTTCACATTTACGATTCGAGCTTTATTTTTGACCTTTTTTGTTGTAAGCATCTGGATTTTCGTTTTATACATTTGGATTGTATTGGTTAACTTTAAGCCAAAAGACATCTTTTTCACTACCATTTGTTTTGCCCTTGTAATTTATGGCTTCCAATTATTCATAACTCAAGAAAATCCAGCAAGTAAGTAAAACTGGATTTTCTTGAGTCGTATTTTGGGTCAAATAAAACATTTAATAACAACTTCTTCTTAAAATAGTTGAGTAGAAGAAGGGAGTTTTTCTACCTTATGGTAAATTGAACGTCGCCCCCCTATCAGAACCGTGCTTGCATTATTATGGCACACGGCCCCTCCTAGCTATCATTTACATAATATAGCTAATATCTTTTTTTAAATGAATATATATTCACTTTAATTTTTGGTGATGTTAGTGGATATTTATTTAGAAATAATATGATTATATCCCAAATGAAGGATATTCTTTAACTTCTTCTATTGAGACATTAAAACAGTAAGTATCCGATTTTGTCTCTAAAGTTGTTTACACTTGGAGTATTATCTGTGATGCAGTAATAGTTGTAGTAACTTAATAGTGAACGTTTAAATCTATCAAATATCATATGAATATCTATGTATCTCTTCTTCTTCAGCCATTCTTTCGATTCTTTTAGTTTCCCTTGGATTTTCTTCCTGCTTACGTTTCACTGGATACTCTCCTTGTTTTCTTTCCCCACATTGGTCCGCAAACCGCCCAATTTTTAAATTAAACTTCCATAATTTAGCCTTTAAAGAATGGAAGTGAACAGTCTAGGAATTCATTTCATAGGTAGTGTTTAGTATTTTTGTAATGCCTTTATGTACATTCTTATCCTCATGTTCCGGTATTCCCAACGGTCTTTTCTTTTTCTTTTCTGAGTTGAGCTTTTGGATATACATTCGTCTTCCTAGAACAGGCGATAGCTTTAACCTTTAAGTCTATTATCAAATCCGTTATGTTTTCTTCTAAGCTATCGCTGAATTGTTCTTTAGTTGTTCCATTAACACCCGTTGTCATTCTATATGGCTGTTCATAAAGACAATGTGTTAATGATCGCTCATTAAATAAATGGGCAAGTGATGTAAATTTCATTTTAGGCTGAGACTTTGCTAATTCTGCTATCTTATTAGTTTTGTTTCCATTATTATTCCTACCTTTTTGTGTAGTTAATGGGTACCAAGGAAGGGTGATAACTGGTTGCTAGCCTTCCATCCATCCGTATTACCCAACTTCATTGGTACTACGCTGCTATTCGACTCCCTACACTGCATTCGGTTTCCTTTCTTGTTTTCACTTGTACACCATACTCTTCTAGAAAAAAAGAAAAGACCGGGAGGGTCTCCTGAGTTCCCGTATCATATCAATGTATAAAGTGCCGAGGTCTCTGACCCCAGAGAGGTTTTATCCTTCTTGCCTTTTGCGAAGGATAAAATGTTGATTTCTAGAGTCAGGTAAGGCATCAGCCCTCTCGGTTTACTAACGTTTTTGGAGCTCAATCTCTTCAAGCATTTGTCTTTCGGCCCGCTATCAAACTGCCTACGCTTAAAGACTAAAGTTACCTTTAGCCCTCCAAGACTCGCAACGAGAACGGGATAGCCGCAGCCATCCCATCATTACCATAAGCTTCAGTTAATTTAAGTTGAAAATAAAGGATAAAGGATGATTAAATGAATTTTGATAGATGGATTATATTAGGGATATTAGTATTAAGTATTATATCTCTAAAGCTGCTAGTACCGAAAGAAAAGGTAAGAGATGCTTGGGTTATCTTTTTATTTCTACAAGTCATTACATGGCCAGCCGGTTTAATTGCAGTAGAAATGGATTGGATTGAATACCCAATTCAATTGTATCCAAAGGCAAATGTATATAATAGGACGAGTTTTTCATTTGAGTTCTTCTTATTCCCTGTAGTCACAATTATTTTTAGTTTGTTTTTTCCCAGAAATAAAAAATTATTAGAATTAATGATGTATTATTTATTCTTTGCTGGATTTTTTACCGTAATGGAGATTTTATTAGAAGCTAATACAAGACTGGTTAAATATCATGAGTGGAAGTGGTATTGGACCCTAGGAACAGTAATAATATCCCTCTATTTAAACCATAAATTTTATAGGTGGTTTCGTAAAAGACTAATTAGGGTGGAGTTAAAATGAACAGAGAAGTCCTAATATTAATAAGTTCATGGATTTTATCACTGTACTTATTGCTTAAATATACTCCAACTGATAGTAAAAGGTTAGCTTGGATCACCTTCATATTTGTTCAAGCAATAGCATGGTTGGTTGAATATATACAAATGATGTTTGGATTGATTGAGTTTCCATATAGAGAATTTAATAAAGCGACAAACATGAGCTTTTCATTGCATTATATAGTGTATCCT
>NZ_JBALNY010000141.1:0-17822 GCF_036962145.1 Bacillus sp. JJ1764
GTATAAAACCGCTAATGTATGCAAACTTGTGCATGCCAAAAACAAAGGCCAACACCGTTACTACTATTAAAAATAACAATAGATAAAAGAAAAACTTCCCCATTTGGGCACCCCCTAAAAACCAGTATTTGTAAATACTACGATTCTTATAGTGTAAAGTTTCAATCGATGTAAATTTTCTTTTACACTACTTTTTTCGATAGAAAAAAATTTTTATCTATTGACAAAAAAACAAGATGTAATTATTATAGTTACATGTAATACATTTAGTTACAACCAAAACCATTCAGGAGGTATTCAAATGAAAATATTAGTAACCGGAGCAACCGGAAAATTAGGTTCAAAAATTGTAGAATCCTTATTAAAAACCATACCTGCAAGCGACTTGGCAGTAAGTGTTCGAAATCCCGAGAAAGCAGCAGGACTCCGTGCACGTGGAGTGGAAGTCCGACAAGGAGATTTTGATCAGCCAGAAAGCTTAGACAATGCCTTTGCAGGGATCGATCGCTTATTAATCATTTCTGCAGATGGTGACAACGACACAAGAACTCGGCAACATGCAAATGCTGTAGCTGCCGCTGAACGTGCAGGAGTGAAATTTATTGCATACACCAGTCTTGCCGACGCAACCGAGAGCAAAAATATATTCGCTCCAACTCATGTTGCAACAGAGGCAGCCATCATCAAAACTGGAATCCCTTATTCTTTCTTGCGTAACAATTGGTACTTAGAAAACGAAATGGGAGGCATTCAAGGTGCGATTGCCGGAGCACCTTGGGTAACCTCTGCAGGAGCAGGTAAAGTTGGCTGGGCACTTCAACAAGATTACGCGGAAGCTGCGGCTGCGGTCCTAGTTGGGAACGGACACGAAAATACTGTTTATGAACTCTCTGGGCCTCTTTTAACTCAAGAAGAATTGGCAACTGCCCTTGGTGCTGTCTTGGGAAAAGAAATTCCAGTTCAGCAAGTCAGTGATGAAAAATATGCTGAGATCATGAAAGGTTTAGGGGTACCTGATTTTGCCATTCCGATTGTAGTAGGAATTCAAGAAAGTATTCGAAACGGTTCACTTGAAGTGGAAAGCAATGATTTTGAAAAAGTTCTTGGTCGGCCAATTACACCGATTAACGAAGCACTGACACAAATTGTTCATGCCATTTCACAATCAAAATAATATTAGAAAAGCCGAAGCTTAAGGGATTCCCCCCCTAATCTTCGGCTTTTTTTGAATTTCCAAAGCTGTTATGACTTGTGTGAAACTACTGTCCAGTTTTTACCTTCCCCCCCAAAAATGTCGAACCATGTTATGATACTTTTATAAAATAGTATTGTTGGATGGTGAGCGGGATTGAAAAAGGATAAGCTTTTATCGATTTTGGAAAGAGAGTTAGTGGTGGCACTGGGTTGTACGGAACCAGTTGCCATTGCTTTGGCCGCTGCAACAGCGAAAAGCCATATAAAAGGACAAATTGAAAAAATCCATGTAAATGCCAGTGGAAATATTATTAAGAACGCAAAGTCGGTCGGAATCCCAGGTATGTCGGCTAAAGGTCTTGATTTCGCAGCAGCTCTTGGTGCGGCAGCAGGAAATCCTGATAAAAAACTGGAGATTCTCGAAGGACTTACAAAAGAAGATGAACAGCTCGCCTTACAGCTAATTAAAGCTGGGAAAGTCACTAGTGGTCAAGCAGACACACCAAAGAAACTATATATTGAGGTTATTATACAAACAGACCAACACACAGCAAAGGTGGTTATTTCAGATAATCACAGCAATATTATCCTTATAGAAGTGGACGAATCAACCGTATTCCTGGGCGGTTGCGAAAATATCGGTATTCAAACTGATGATGAGGAATTAGATGAACTTACCATTGATGAAATTTACGACTGGCTTCTGTCTGTAAACCTTGATGACTTAGAGCTTGTAAGAAAGAGTATTGAATTAAATAAAAGAATCGGGTTAGAAGGATTGTCAGGAGAGTACGGGCTCAATGTTGGAAGAACCATTAAAGAGAATGTAAAAAAAGGCTATCTTTCTGATGATTTAGCCACAGCCGCCATGTCGCTCGCAGCTGCTGGATCAGATGCCAGAATGGCCGGCTCCACTCTTCCGGTAATGGCTAATACAGGAAGCGGAAATCAAGGGATTGCGGTGACCCTACCGGTGGTAGCCGTTGCAGAAAAATTGAAAGTCTCAGAGGAAAAGAAAATCCGTGCGGTTGCCCTTAGCCATCTGGTTACGATTCATATTAAATCCAAGTTTGGGAGATTGTCTGCTTTATGTGGTGTAACAGCTGCCGGAATGGGAGCAAGTGCAGCCATTGTTTATCTGCTTGATGGCGGTCTACCACAAATTAAAGCCGCCATTCAAAACACCATCGGCAATGTCTCAGGGATGATTTGCGACGGTGCAAAGGCAGGCTGCGCAATGAAAGTATCAACCTGTTCTAATGTCGCCGTTCAATCAGCGTTACTGGCACTAAGCAATCAAGAAATCCAATCAACCGACGGGTTCATTCATGATAACGTAGAAAAAAGCATTGAGTGCTTCTGCAAACTTGGAAACGAAGGAACTCATCAAACGGATCAACTTATCTTGCAATTAATGCTGGAAAAATAATTAACTTTCTCTGAAAATTTTGGGATATAAATAAACAACTTCATCATCCCTTTATTTCTTGTTTGTTATAGTTGTGATAGGTTATATATTAACTCATAAAAAAGCAATGGGGTAACTCTAACGGGCTCTCTTGCTAGGGAGTTTTGTAATATAAACAGCTATTTCATCACCCGTTTCGGCAAATGGTTTGATGCTTAAGAAAGTATAACAATAGAAAAAGGAGCATCGATTTCGATGCTCTTTTAGTATTAAAACACTGAAGTATTTCTTGTTTAATTTCCTATATATTCAATCTTAGTCCAATCCACACTTTTATCCATCTCATATGTCTCTGAGGATTTTTTATAATTCACTCGTAATTTATCATTGGTAATCCATTTGATTTCAAATTGGTCATCCGAAACAAAAGTGTTTCCAGATTTATTCGGAAACTCCTCATCCGAATCTAAAAGCGATAACTGATATGAGATTCCTGTTGTTGCACCACAATCTCGCTGAAAAATATAAGCCACTTTATCTCCATTCGGTGACTGTAATTTTTGAACAATCTCATTTCCGCACATATCTCCAAATAGTTTGTCGAGAATATAACTACCCGTAAAAAACAGACCTATTATAACTATTACGGTTATCAAAAGAGGTTTTAATTTTTTAAACCATTTTTTATTCATTGTTTCGAACCTTCCCTATTATAAGTTACCATAAATATATTATATCTTTTATAAGGCTTACTGTATGTAGTGGCAAATTGTTTGTCCGATAATAACGGATAATCCTATACCCTGTTACTAAGTTCATCAGAGGTGATTGAGATGTCCACTTCAACCTTTTAAATGGCTTTATTTGAATAAAAATAGACTATTCCGCTTGTGCGAAATAGTCTGCAATTTTTACTGTTATTTCGGGTAAACTCCCTATGAAGAGAACCCGTTAGGGGAACTCCCGTTGCTTTTTCCACTTCACTATTTTGGCTCAGAACCAGAAGCTGAAGATACTGTTTGTAAATTCTGTACCTTCTCAATCTTCACAGGTACTCCATTTAACACGGCGTTCCCGGAGATTTTATCTATCACTTGTTCATCAGTTAAAATATTCATATTGATTCCAGGGTGTTTACTTGCTACCTGAAGGCGGATTTCAGAAAGGGAATGTCCCCAACCATGGGGGAGGCTAACGACTCCTGGCATGATATCATCTGTGATGTGAATGGGCACCTCAATCTGTCCAATACGAGATTGTACTAAGGCCTTGTCTCCCTTCGATAGCCCACACCCATTCGCATCATTGGGATGAATGAAAAGCAAACAGCGGTCTTCTCCTTTAACCAACACAGGAAGATTGTGCAACCATGAATTATTGCTCCGTAGATCCCTTCTGCCTACTAATAACAGCTCCCCCGAATTTGTACTCTTTGAAAACTTGAGACGACTGACATCTTCAACCAATATGGATGGGGCTAACTCAATTTTTCCAGAGGGTGTTTGAAGGATTTCCTTGATTCTTGGTTGAAGCGGACCCAAATCTATGCCATGAGGAGCAGCCTCGAGAACAGACAAGCTTAACCCAGCTGGATTTTTACCAAAATGCTCTCCATAAGGTCCCACTCGCAAATAGAAATCAAGTAAACGCTCTGGCCCCACTCTATCCTTCAACAAACCCATAATCTCTGTTAAATCCCTTTCATAAATAGGAGAATTGGGGTTTTTTACCTCGTGCCTTATCAATTCCTTAATAGTAAGGTCATCCCAAAATTCCCCTGTATCCCCCGCTATTGTCTCCGGACTGACGGCATTCGCCAAGTGGAGGAGAATTTCCCACTCGTCCATTTGCCCTTGGGGAAGTTCAAAAACGCGCGGAGAATAATGAGCAATATTTCGAATGGACAAATTATAAAAAGCAATATCATAATGTGATCTCTCCAGTGGAGATGGAACAGGCAACAATACGTGCGCATGCCTAGTCGTTTCATTTAAATAGCTGTCCACACTGACCATAAATTCCACTTGATCTAGAGCATCTTGTAATTTACTGCTATTTGGGACTGAAAGTGCCGGGTTTCCGGCAACAGATATGAAGGCTTTAATCTGGCCAGGTCCTGGCTTTTCAATTTCTTCCGCTAAGCAAGACACCGGCAGTTCTCCCAAAACTTCCGGAGATTTTCTGATTCTTGATTCATAACGTTTATAGCGGACTCGTCGAGATTTTTTCAAGATTGCTCGCCTCGTTGCAGGATTTGGAAACATGACTCCTCCCTTACGATCCAAGTTTCCGGTAAGGACATTGATTACATCAATCAGCCAACTATTCATCGTACCGAAAAGTTGTGTGCAGGTTCCCATTCTGCCGTAAACGATTGCTTTAGGAGCCTTGGCCAATTCATGTGCCAGTCGGCGAATCGTTAGGGCTGGAATACCACATTCTGCAGAAATATCCTCAGGGGAAAAATCCTTCGAAAGCTTCTCTATTTCTTCTAGACCATGGATCAGGTCCGCCAATTCACCAGTTTTCGTCAAATTTTCATCAAAAAGGGTATGGATTATACCTAATAAAAAGAAAGCATCGGTACCTGGGCGAATAAAATGATGTTCATTCGCTTGTTTTGCCGTTACCGTACGGACCGGGTCTATGACAATAAGTTTGCCGCCTCGTTGTTGAAGAGCCTTTATTCTGCCTCTCATGTTGGGGGCCGTCATTAAACTGCCATTAGAAGTCAGCGGATTTGCTCCAATCATCATTAAATAATCAGTATGGTCAATATCAGGGATTGGAAGATTTGCATCACTGCCAAACATGAATTCAGCCGATAACTGTTTGGGAATTTGATCAAGTGTACTAGCAGAAAAAATGTTCTTGCTGCCCAATGCCCGCAAAAAAGTCGGCCCATATAACATTCCGCCTAAATTGTGAACTGTAGGGTTTCCTAAATAAACAGCAACCGCATCCTTCCCATACTCTTCTATGATTGGACGAAGTCTCTTCCTTATTTCTTTAAAGGCCTCTTCCCAAGATACCTCTCTCCAGTTTTCTCCTTGGCGAATCATCGGTTTCCGGATTCGATCAGGATCTGCGTGCAATTCTTTTACGCTAAATCCTTTCGGGCATAAATATCCACGGCTAAACGGATCGTTTTTATCTCCTTTAATATGGACAACTTCCCTATCCTGAGTATGGATTTCCAAGCCACAAGTAGCTTCACATAATGGGCATGTTCGGTAGCTTATCTTTAAAGAACTACTAGTTTTTCCTTCATTTTTCCCCATAATCAACCACAACTCTCCTTTTTCAAAATGAAAACTGGCATTCCTTGAAATTCCCTAATTCAAAAATATGACTGACATTTCCTAGTTATACAGCTTCTCTAACCAACAATATTTTCTGTATATTCTGAATTTGTCGCTTAAAAATAAAAGAGCCCAAAACAGACTACTACAAAAGAAAATTCCCTATATTATTTCCAATTCCTTCTTTTTGAAAAAAATTATTCATCCTTTTTCACAAAAATAAAGAAAGGCATAGTAATCTGCCTTTCCTCATTTTTTTCTCTTAAACTCTTAATAATACTTCCCCATTCGACTCAATGACTTTTTTAAACCAATGATAGCTATCTTTTAACAGGCGTTTCTTACTTCCATTACCATAATCATCTTGGTCAATGTAGATAAATCCATACCGTTTTGACATTTCAGATGATGAACAACTGATTATATCAATAGGTCCCCAGGCGTAGTAACCACGCAAGTCGACGCCGTCCTTGATGGCCTCTTTCATTTGTTCAATATGTGCGCGATAATAGTCAATTCGGTAAGGGTCGTGAATTTCTCCATTATCTAATTCGTCATAGTAACCAACGCCATTCTCTGTAATGTAGATCGGGCATTGATAGCGGTCATAGAATAGATTTAGATATGTTCTTAACCCTACTGGATCGATAGACCAGCCCCAAGGATTCGCAGGCAATAATGGATTACGATGATCTTGATTCCCATCTCTAAAACTTTCTCTATCACAAATGCGAGTGTAGTAGTAGGAGAATGACATAAAGTCTGCTGTATTTTTAAGTGATTCCTCGTCACCATCACCAAATTCAACGTTTATGCCAATATCATCAAAATATCTAAACGCATATCCAGGATAATACCCGCGCAACAATACATCAGCAAAGAAGTATTCCATTTGATTATGGCGAACTGTTGCGAAAACATCTTCTGGTTTTGATGTGGCCGGATACGCTGGGCCGCCACATAACATCATGCCTATTTGCAGTTCCGGATAGTTCTCGTGGGCATATTTTGTTGCATATCCACAAGCGACCATTTCATTGTGAACTCCTTGATATTTTGCTTCTAATAAGTGATCTACTTTATCTTCGACAATCCCTAAATGATTAAAAGATTCATGTACGATTAAGTTAATTTGGTTAATAATAATCCAGTGTTTTACTTTTTCGTGGTAGCGATCAAATAAGACTTTACAAAAACGAGTAAAGAATTCAATTAATTCACGAGAATACCAACCTTTATAAGCAGTAGTTAGATGAATCGGCATTTCATAGTGAGATATGGTAATCATGGGAACCATGCCAAGTCTGTTGATCTCATCAAATAACTCATCATAGAATTTCAGACCTTCTTCATTTGGCTCTAATTCATCCCCGTTAGGGAATATTCGTGACCAGGCCACAGATGTCCTAAATGTTTTCAAACCCATATCTGCTAATAGTTTTAAGTCTTCCTTATAAGTATGATAGAAGTCAATACCCCAACGCTTAGGGAAAACACGGTCTGAACTGTTTAATGCTTCTTCAATGTACTCCGTATTAATTTCTTTATTCATTTTATTCTCAATTGGGATGTCATTACGAAATTCATTAATGTCTGCGACACTTAATCCTCTGCCATTAAGATTATACGCGCCTTCAGCTTGGTTTGCGGCAATGGCGCCTCCCCATAAAAAGTTTTTTGGAAAACCAGTAGGCACTTTTCTCATGATTCATTCACCTTTTCTAGATTTTCTAATTTTGCTAAACGTGCATCATACGCTTCAAAAATCTTGATCATTCGTTTTGCAATATTAATTTCACTGTAAATCGTCATTAATGTATCTTGCGCATGGGCAAAGAGTACAGAATAAACACCCACTTCACCTTGTGTCTCAGCTGAAATAGAATTTGTCTGAATATGATGAGCTTTGACAATTTCGTCACTGGCGCGTTTCATTTCTTCTTTTGCTTTTTCAAAATTGCTGTTTTCTATTGCTTTTAAGGCATTCATACAATGGACACGGGCATCTCCGGCATGGAGAATAATTTGCATTGCATTTTTGGCAGTATTATCGTCAATCATGTTTAAAATCTCCTCAAATCATTATTTTGCTTCTTTTAGAGTTGATGTGGTCGTTGTTTTATTTGATTCGTTCGCCATTTCTTGTTTTTCATAGACTTTAAAGAATGGATACCAAATAAGTGTTGCAACAGTCACACAAATCAGCATTAAAATAATTCCGCTGATAGAGCCGCCTGTTACAGCCCAAGTAGATATCGGAAATGGCGTATACCATAAATCAAATACAATCTTAGGGATGGGTGCAAAATGAATGGTTTTTGTAAATACCCAGATAATGATTGGCAAAATGGTACCAATAATCCACATTGGTAGCATCATGATTGGGTTCCAGGCAATCGCTCCGAAGACAACCGGTTCATTTATGTTGAAAATACCAGGTGTGATACACGCTCGTCCGAGGGCCTTAAGTTTAGCATTCTTTGAAAAAGCCATCATGATGACGAGCGGCAATGTTGTTCCAATACCACCCACATAAAGATAGGCAGAAAAAATCGTTTCCGATGTCACTAGATAATGAGCTCCTGCGGTGGCATTGGCAGTGATGGCTGCCAGATAGATTGGCTTGGTAACTGGCGTCAATACCCAAGTAGATATACCAAGTGTATACAAGAAACAGGTAACGAAACTCATAAGTGCGAAACCCCAAGGCGACTCCATGATTTTTCCAAGTGGTCTAAATAGAGTTTGAATCGCATTGTATAAATCAAAGCCAGCTATATCTACTACCAACCATGTTGTTACAATGACAACGGCTATTGGCAGCATGGCATCAAACCAAGCGCGAACAAAGTCTGGAATCACGGAATCTTCCTTAAAGAAGGAGAATTTTCCGAAAAGACCCATGATGATTCCGGTAAATACACCTGCAACGATTGCTACAAACATACCGCCTGCACCCAATGATTCATGGCTGAAACCAATTGCTTTATCATGTGTGACTTGCGGGGTAATAATAATTAAGAAAGTAATAAGACCAGTACATCCGGCAATAAATCGTTGCTTGCGCAGCCGCTTCTTTTCCATCAAGTTAAATGGTATTAAAAAGGAGATTAACAGAGATAATACGCCCATTGTCCATCCGAACAGTGTCCAAAAGTTAGGGTAGTTTTTAATATGGAATACATCACCAGGAATGGTTAACAAACAGAACACAGAACCCAATAAAATAAAAGGAAGCAATTGCATGATCGAGTCTTTTAATGTGGTAACCCAAACATTATTGTTAATTTTCATCATTTTGGGAGAGAAATCATTTTCCAGCCATTTTATCAATTTTTGCATATGAATATGCACCTCGAATCCATAAGTATTAGAATTCCTTTAATAAATCTTCCAGAGCAGCGTCTCCATCAAGAGTTGAATAGTAACTTGGCTTCATAAGAAGTACTTTTACATCTGTGTCGCCAATATATTCTTCGATATCTTCCATAATATAGGCTAAGTGCGGACCGACCATCAGAGCATCAATTTCATCAATATAGTTTTCAATTTCCGCTTCTCCACGTGCCTTAATACTAATGTCAATATTTCGTTTTGCTGCTGCTTTTCGGATATTGGATGCCATAAATCCTGAACTTGCCCCAGACCCACAAACTAATAAGACATTTAATTTTTTCATCTGAATCGCCTCAGTTTCAATTTATTTGATAGCGCTATCATTTATATATCCACTATAAAATGAATCTCGACTTCTCTCAAATATTCCCTTACACTAAGGTGGTGCAAGAAAATATTTTTCATGGTGCAAATCTATGTTTTTCACGGTGCAAATCTACATTTTATGTTGATATGAGGTTGAAAATATATGAATATTAAATACAGAAATATCCTTCGCCAGCTTAGCATGCAGAACGGATGGACATCTTCCTCACAGCTTGCCAATGCACTGGGTATTTCAAAGCGAAGTGTAAAAACTTATATTGCTGATATAAACTCCTTAGAAAAAGGATTAATTCTTTCTTCCAAAATGGGTTATCAAGTGGATCTGAAAAAATTAAATCCATTCCTGTCATCAATGAATCGGACCATACCACAAACCCCGAAAGAACGAGCTGATTATTTGATAAAAAGCCTCGTTAATGTGGAAGGTTCCTTAAATATTTACGATTTAAGTGAGGAATTGTTTATCAGTGAAGTTACGTTAAAAGGCGATTTACGTAAAGTAAAAAAGCGTTTAATGAATCATGATTTAGAACTGAGAGCTTGTGGGGACATAATTGAAATTGTCGGGAGTGAAAAGAGTAAACGGAAATTGATGAGCTCGATGCTCTATAGTGAGACAAATGACAATTTTCTTGATATAGATAAGCTAAAGACATCTTTTGAAGGATTTGATATCGATTATATCCGTGATGTAGTTGTTGAGGTATTTTCCACACATCATTATTTTACAAATGATTATTCCCTGACAAATGTGATCCTGCACATAGCTATTGCAATTGATCGGATGAAGAACCACTTTATTTACCCAAAGCAAGTGGATGGGGAAATAATTCAAGAAAAGGAATATAAAATTGCAAGTGAAATTGCTAAGAAACTAGGGGAGCATTTCGGCCTCGAGTACTCTGAAGGTGAATTGCGTGACCTTATGCTTCTAATATCCAGTAGTGGAACAAGTGTTAATTTTATGCATTTGCAGCTATCTGATTTGCAAGATGTAGCCGGATTACAATGCTTAAATTTGGTTGGAAAAATTCTTGATGAATTACAAAATAATTATTATCTTTTCATTGAGGATGCAGACTTTTTGGTACGCTTCACCCTTCATATTAAAAATTTACTTATGCGTTTGGAGAATCATTTTTCAAGCAAGAATCCCTTAACTTCAACCATTAAGCTGAATTGCCCTTCCATCTATGATTGTGCGGTTCACGTTTCTTATACGATCAAGGAAGAAACAGGCTTTAGTATGAATGATGATGAAATTGCCTATATTGCTTTTCATTTGGGCTATGCCTTAGAAATGCAAAAACAGGCCAATTCCAAAATTACCTGTTCCATCCTTTTTCCTTTTTACTATAATTACAATGTACAGTTGACAGACAAGTTAACAAAACAATTTGGTGAAGAACTTCTTATACAACACATTGTTACTAATGAGAGTGATTTGAATGTACTTAACAGTGACTTGGTTATTTCCGCCGTTCAGCTCAATTCGGTTCCAAAGATGCCTTTTGTTGTCATCAATCCTTTTTTCTCAAGCATCGATCAAAAAAAGGTCACGAATAAGATTAGCGAACTTAAGGAAATAAAACGTAGGGAATCTTTCAAAAAAAATATCGAGGCGATCATTGACGAACAACTTTTCGAACTCGTTCATACTGAAGGGACTAAAGAGGAATCGTTGACCATGATGTGTAAAATCATGGAACAAAAGGGATTTGTGGATAACAGTTTTCTTACCAGCGTAAAAGAACGAGAATCTATGTCCGCCACAGCTTTTGGACGTATTGCTATTCCACACGCAATCAAAATGAATGCCAAAAAGACTGGAATGTTTGTTTTATTAAATACAAAAGGGATTAAGTGGAATGATCTAGAGGTGAATTTAGTCTTCCTCTTATCTGTAAGTAAGGATGATAGGAGAATATTTCATGAGGTTATGGACTCTCTAGCCACGATATTGACGGACGAAGGAAATGTTGCCAAAATAGTTACTGCAACAGACTATCAAAGCTTTGTTGATTTGCTAGTTTCGTGTTATTAACGAGTAATCAAAATATGTCAGAACTATAACTACTTTCCGATTGGGAAAGCCATCATCATTCCTACCTATCTTATAGAAAACGAATGTTAATAAATAATCGCAAAGCCAAAAAACTGCATCCAAAAGTTTCATAAATACATGATAAAGACCGTCTCTTTAATAAAAGGCGGTCTTTTCATATGATTATTTAGGATGTGAATCTTTCCATTTCTTAACCAATCGCTTTGGTGCAGCACGCAGATAAGCTTCTTGGATTAACTCGGATAGTTCATTCCAATCGTTTTCCTTTGGATTTTGAATCGATACCCATCCGTAACGTCCGATATAAGGAGTTTTGTAAAAATGCTCCTTCTGCAGCAAGAGCTCCTGAGTTTCCCTGTCAGACTTGAACGACAAATTGAAGCTATTCTCCTCTCTTGCGCCTATGATCACAAAGGACTTTCCATTGATTTTAAACGTAATATGCCCATGACCGTCAACAATTTCAACGGCATCAGGCAAGGAAAGACAAATCCTACGTACATTCTCCAAGTTGCTGGAAACCTCTGGTAAATTCATGCTATTTTGCATTTTCATCGGGTTGATGAATGCCAAAAACATTTCCTTCGGTATCTAAATAGTAGCCTTGCCAAGCCATTCCCGGCAGAGCGTACTTTGGCATGGCCACTTTGCCACCATTCTCCAAAATTTTCGCTTCTGTTTCATCATAATTTCCCACACCCATTGTACAAGCATAGCCATTTACAGCCTGACCGGGTTGTGGCGCAGCACTTTGCCGCTGCATCAGCGCTCCATTAATCCCTAGCTGGCTTTCATCACCGGTCACTGCCCCAAAGTAAGGCATTCCGGCATACTCTGTCCAATCCTGAAATGTCCAGCCAAATACCTCGCCATAAAACTTCTTTGCACGTTCCATGTCATCTACATGAATTTCGAAATGGATTAGTCTCCCCATCATTGCCTCCTATTTTAAAAAAAGAATACCCTTAAATAATTCATTAAGTTCACTTCAGATTCCTTTCCATTATCGGAATTTAAATAGGAAAATATTCAAATTATTAATGCTCAATAAAATTATCTTTAACTAAATAGAGAGGCATCCTGCTACTGCCCCAGTGGAGCAATAAGATTCTCAATTAAAAAACAGGCAAATACAATTTGCATTTGCCTGTTCCTACTTTAAATTTATAGATCTGGGTTAAAAACGCCACTTGATTTGCTTGCAATTTTTGTAATTAAACCATCTCTCAATAATTTTGCTTGTTTAACGGCATTCAGAGCCTTGTAATTACTATATTGTGTTATATATTGAAGTGCTTTTTTCTTATCAGTGGAATAAAGGTTTACTGCATTTTTTTCAATATAGTTTTGATTTTTTAATAAGTTATCTTGGTATTGATTCCAATAGTTTTTCACTCCGACTCCCAGCACAGCTGGATTTGTTGCTGCTAAAGCAGCTGGGGCACGGAATGCCCAATAGGCAGACTGATCGCTATATTTATCATTGCCAAGTTTATAAGAAGCTGGAGTGTCTGTTATTCCTTGATAGAATGGTAGGTACACACTGTATTCAGGATTAGCCAAGCTTAGCCACATGACATTCGCGATGTCAGCAGGCATATTTGATCTCAATTGGATAACATGAGATTCAACTGTACGGTCGACACCTACGGCACGTTCGTTTTTACCAGTTGGTGTTGATGGATCATACGGTGTTCCCTCATAGTGAGAACCTAAGAATTGCATGATCTCCTTTGGTTTAATTTTCTTATCTGGAACCATAAATAGTGGGTAACGTTTTAGATTTGCATCTTGTACCTTAGATGGAGTAAATGTTTTTTGTCCCCACCATTCGCGTCGAGAATTGTATAGTTGACCTACATCTCCATAAACCCCAGCGAAGTCAAA
This sequence comes from Bacillus sp. JJ1764, assembly GCF_036962145.1. NCBI lineage: Bacteria > Bacillati > Bacillota > Bacilli > Caryophanales > Bacillaceae > Bacillus > Bacillus sp. JJ1764. The sequence goes on from NZ_JBALNY010000141.1 coordinate 13,580, forward strand.
TTTTTGGCCTTGTTGATAGTTGGTAATTAGACCATTTTTAACTGCAAAGGAAATTAATGTTTTGGAACCGATAAAGTTATTTGTATCAGAAAGATCCACGTTATCAATTCTTAGGCCATTAGCAACTATTAGATAGGCAGTATCAGGTACCTTTTCTGCAACCCACTGATGTCCAGTTCCAACCTCAAAATACCAAATTTCATTTTTATCGGCAATTGCTAGACCATTAGCCTCTGCTGAACCGTATTTTTCGATATAAGAACCGAGTAACTGTGCACCTTCCCGGGCTGTTTTTACTCGTGGCAAAATCAAGCTTGGAATTACAGACTCAGTGACTCCTTTTTCTATGAATGGATCAACTGCCTCTGCTTGCTTATTGGCATATGCACTGTTTGTTGCTGAGACTGCTACTCCATATTCATTAATTCCTGCCTCTTCGAAAGGCCCTTCAGATGGATCCCAGTCAGGTACAGCTATGTACTTATAAGAAACGGATGGCTGCAGAACGATTAAACCTGTTGCAAAACTTTGTTTTTCCCCAGTTTTATGACTTGCCCTCGGAAAAACTTTGACATGCTTTGCCCATGCACTTGAAACATCCTCATTTCGGGCAACTAAGACGGAGCCATCAGCTGTGGCTTTTTTTCCGGCAAAAACCGATGTACAAGCACTTGCTGGAAAAGCAAAGCCCCCTGCTAATAAGACAGCAGTGGCTGCAACTGCGATTGCTTTTTTCATACTGTGTGCCTTCATAATCCTTCCTCCTTATATATCCTTTTTTTGGACGTTTTTATTCTATCATTAGTAAATTACTAGAATTGTAAGCGTGTTCACATTTTCGTATTTTTCACAAAAGGTTCATTTTCAATAAAATAGAAAACAAATGTCACATTTTTGGACAAAAAAAGAAGATAGGGGCGCAACAAATCCTATCTTCTTCGCTTTTTATTTAATTTTTAGCATTGGAAAACCGTCCAATTAATACCCAATACAAGGTCAAACAACATACAGTTATTATAGATAGAACCAATAAAATATTACTATATAAAGAAATGTTCGGATTGTTGATATATCCAAGGAAGGTTCCTTTCATTGATGGGTGATCCAACATGGCTGCCGTGTAGGCAATCCCGATTGAGCAGGCCACATTTATTGTTAAATTAAAGAATCCTACAGCAGTTCCCGACTTTTCCTTGGCAATTGTTCCTACACATGAGTCAATCAACGGTGCATACATAAAGGCAAATGAACTGGCAAATATAATCATGGAGATCACAAACACAATCACAGAACTTTGGATAAAGAAGGCTCCAACTAGCAGACTAATAGTAATCCCAGCCATTGCAATCGTAATACATTGTCTTGTTCCCATTAACTTGGCTGTCTTTCCAGAAAGAGCTCCAATTACAGCTGCTAGAACATAACCTGGGATTAGCAGTAATGAAATAGTATCCAGTTTTAAATGATATATTTTTTCAAGTAGAAACGGAAACAAGAAAATATACGCCAACTGGATGGAATAAATAATAAAGGTAATCGCTAATGTTGAAAGAAATTGTTTGTTTTTGAAAAAAGAAATACCAATAAATGCTTTTGAATTCTTGCTAATATATAGTAAAAATAAGACTATTGCTGCAACAAATCCAAGTAAATAAAGGAAATTAAAATCCGTAATATATAACAATAGTGAAGCAGATATTGCAGCAATTAAAACCAATCCTACTACATCAATACTGCCCGATTTTCTTTCTTCATTCGGTAAATACTTTAGTATATAGGGAAGAAAGAGAAGGGTAATTAATGGAACCAAAAATAACGTGGTCCAATGAAAATAGGTTGAGATGTATCCACCAGTCAGGGCTCCAATTACCTGCGAAAGAGCAAAACTGCTAGTACTTAACCCTAAAAACTTCTTTTGTTCATTTGCTGGCAAATGTTTAGTTACAAAAATAACATATAATGTCTCAGCTGAAGCTAATCCTGCAGTTTGAATAATTCTTGATAAAACGACTAGAATAAAGGAATGTTGGAAAATATAACCCAGAATGGATCCAACACATATTAGGATGATTCCCACAGCAAAGAGTCGTTTTATGCTGATGGTGTCTGCCAATGCGGCGTAAACGACGGCTCCGATTCCGATCATTAATCCAGCAAGTGTAGCTTGCCAGCTAACCATCGTTGCAGATATATTAAAATCCTTTGCCATATCTACTGAAATGATTTTAAATGAATTGTCAATGACTAAACAAAGTAGAAACAATAGTAAAATAACAGGTACTGCTTTTTTGACATTATATTCTCTTGTTTCAGCGATTGTTGCAGTTGCACTCATGGTTGCCATTTGATTTTTCTCCTCTTCGCATTTGTTTGAAGTTCATAGCTGTCATTGTTAACTCAGACTTTAAGATTTAAGCAAGTTCTAAGGCAATTTCCATCATATTAGTAAAGGCTGTTTCTCTTTCCTCTGGTGTTGTTTGCTCATTTCTCAAAATGTGGTCGCTGACGGTGAAAAGCCCAAGTGCATTAACACCCGCATAGGCGGCATTCATATAAAGAGCTGCCGTCTCCATTTCCACACTTAAAATACCCATTTCTTTCCATTTCTCTACCGCTGTCGGGTCTGCATTGTAAAAGATATCACTCGAAAGCACATTTCCAACATGAACCGGAAGATCTTTTCCATCTGCTATTTTCTTGGCTTTCTCTAGTAATGAAAAAGAAGCGATATTTGAAAAATGCCCAGGTAGCTTATATTGATGTACATAGCGAGAATCTGTGGATGCTCCCATTGCAAATACAATATCATACAGATTTAATTGAGCTTGAATGGCCCCACAAGAGCCAATCCGGATTAAATTTTTCACACCGAAAACATGAATTAATTCCCATGAATAGATGCTCATGCTAGGCATCCCCATACCTGTCCCCATTACCGAGATTTTCTTCCCTTTATACGTTCCTGTATAACCAAACATATTTCGGACAGAATTGAACTGCACTACATCTTTCAAGTAGGTCTCAGCAATAAATTTGGCTCTTAAAGGATCGCCAGGTAAAAGGATTGTTTCCGCAATTTCTACTCCATTTGGCTTGATATGTGCTGTTTCTTTAGTAGTGTTCATTTTACATTCTCCTTACAATATAGTAATATATGGTGCCGCTTACATTGCTCTTTTAAAAAACATACAACTTTGTATAGTTGTATAAAAACTTGTCTATTCCTAACAATGAAAAGGTTATCATAAACAAAAATTACTTACAATAGATTTTTTGTGAACAAAATAAAAACAGTGCATTTTATTAAAAAGGCACTGTTAAAAAGATCTACTTAGATGCATTAATGGTGATTTGACTGAGCTCGGTAGGAATATAAAATTTATTATGGACAACCGGGTATTTATCACTAATATAAACACTTTCTAATATCAAGTTACATTCTTTCCCACTAGAAATTTTAGATTTTTTATGGGAAGGAATTTTGATAAAATTGGAACGTTTAATTTCAATCGTTGATGAATTCGCAAGGTCATATATTTTTTGTTCAAGCATTTCTAATATTTGTTGTTTGTCTTGTAGGTCCAAATCTAATTCTGAAATGGCCTCGATGGCCATCATGGAAAAAGCATAGGCAACCACTTCATCGCCATTCATATACCAGCGGTCAACAGAAACAATTGCGGTCATACTTCTATTTAATACTTGCTTAGCATAGTCACTGACCAATTCAATTCTAACTTCTATTTCCACATCATCTACTTTTTCAAGATAACATTTATAAAGAGGATTACCCATTTTCTCTAACCCAAAAGCCTTTTGGTTATGATGAAATTTTGTGATAAAATTCCCTTTTCCATGGATATTTTTAACCAAACCATCCTCTTGTAATAGAGAGAGCGCGTGTCTAAGTGTCATTCTGCTGACACCTAATATTTTTGCTAATTCTGGTTCTGTCGGAAGCCTACTGTCAGGAGGAAATGTTCCATCCATTATTAATTTATATAATTTATGATAAATAGTAATAAATAATGGAGATTTGGTTTTAGTAAGATTCTCAGGTTTTAAATTCATTTCATTCTCCCCTTATTAATAAACGTGCCTACGTATTTCTAGTAACACCAACATCATACAACGAATCAATTTAATATAATATCATATAAATTGCCCTTTTTGAAATCCCTTTCAAATGACTATTCTTCCTTTTAAACTTTATGCACTGTCAAATTTGTATGTTGATTTCCGC
>NZ_JBALNY010000141.1:17918-18572 GCF_036962145.1 Bacillus sp. JJ1764
GTCCCACATTAAATTAAACTACTTCTTTCTCTAAAGAAAAATTCTCATCCTTTTTCCTAGAAAATAAATTTGCTAGGGTGTCCGGAAGTACAATTAATGCCGGAACAAAGAGCGGAAGCAAAATAAAGCAAAGTACGACAAGTCCGGTTATTACAGCAATGGCCAATTCAGTTAAAAGGACCATTCCAGAAGGCATAAGTGTCGCAAATGTCCCGCCAAGGATGATCACCGCTGAAATGATGACGCCGCCGATATTCTTAGATGCCAAAACGATCGCCTCTTTAGGGGACAAATCTGGATATTCTTTAAAGCGCATCATTAAGAATATGCTATAGTCCACTCCCAAGGATACTATGATAATAAAGGAGAAGAATGGCACAAAGGAGGAAATCCCCTCATATCCCATTAAATCTATGAAAATATAGTTGATCGCGAACATGGCTGCATAGTATGCCCCTAAAAGGGATGCTGTGATAAAGACTGGTGTCCAAAAAGACCTTATAACCAAGAATAGGACAAGCAATACACCAATAATCACGATTACAGTGGTTCGATTTAAGTCTCTAGACAAGACATCGTTCATATCATTGGTTGTAGCACTTGATCCAGACGTTCCACTTTTAGCAGCTGAAAGTGCTGTACCTTTTAGTCCAT
>NZ_JBALNY010000142.1:0-10786 GCF_036962145.1 Bacillus sp. JJ1764
GCATTATATAGTGTATCCTACAATTGGTGTATTTTTTATACTTTTATATCCTAAGGGAAGAAAAAGAACCTTTATTTACTACTTACTATTTTCACTAGTCATAACAACTTATTCCTATCTTGTTGAAAGATACAGTTCATTGATTCACTTTATTCACTGGAACTGGTTTATAGGGTTAATTACTAACATGATTATAATGTATGTGACTAAAAAATATATATTTTGGTTTAAAAATGGTCTCCTGTAAATGTGTTTTAATGCCGTCAGTCAAACTTTTGGCTTTTTGTTTTATAGATATAGCTTTACTACCTTATTCTAAAGAAAGAGAAGAAATGATGATTTATATTAGACTACCATATAAAATTAAAACACCTTTTAGCCAAAAAATGTAAAAGCCGATTTCCTTTTCATGACTAAGATGATCGGCTTTTTCTGTAACTTTGTGAAGGTTTATACTTAATCTAACCTGCCTTCAATCAGAAACAGCATTATCTTTGTTACAGTCATGCACCCGTTTTGTTGAACAAGAATGAACTCAGTAACTTGTTAAAAATACTTTCCCCTTTGTTTTATTTGAAAATTCAACTGCGTCAATTGCCTTTTTGATATCCGACAAGTCATACATTGAATCAACCATCATCAAACTTAACTTTTTACCATTTATTAATCGTATTAAATGATCAAAAGTTTCTTGCCATTTTTTTGCCGATATATTTTTGTTCCAATTCCGTAAATGAAATATATTCGCATTCACTTTTGCTTGATTTACAATATCTGCCCAATTTACCTGTACTCCTGATAAAAGACCAATAGTTAAAAACTGTCCATTTGGGCGAACACAAAAAGCTAATTCATTACCATCCGAACCTCCAATAGAATCAATGGCGGCATCCGCCCCCCTTCCACTTGTTAATTCCATTACGGTTTCATGTAGATGACTTATAGAGGTATTAATCACATAAGAAGCACCAAGATGAAGTAATTCCTCTGTATATTTATCGTTTCTAGTCACTGCAATTAATTGAAAACCTAAAATTTTTGATAATTGAACAAAAATATGTCCAATTGAAGAACCACAAGCGTTAACCAATAAAACATCGTTTGGTTTTAATTTTAAAACTTCTGTACAAACTACCCACGCTGTAACGGGATTAATATACATTTGTGACGCTGTAAAATCATCAATGGAATCAGGTATAGGAACGGCCAATTCCGCTGATGTCTTAACATACTCTTGCCATGTACCTTCCCCACGCAAAGGTAAAACCCGTTTGCCAATAAGTTTTTTTGAAACAAAAGGACCTACATCTTCTACAATCCCAACACCTTCATAACCCGGAATATTAGGTAAAGAAATTCGATGAGAATACGCCCCTCTAATTGGAATCAAATCAGAAGGATTGATAGGTCGTGCCAACATTCGAACAAGAACTTCATGATGTTTTGGTGGTTCAATTGTTTTATATTCAATTTTTAAAACATCTTTAGGATTGCCGAATTCGTAGAAAGTAATATATTTTGCATTCAAAACAGTAAAAGCTCCCTATTATAAATTAGAATTAATCAATTATAGCATTTTTGACTAAACTCCTGTTACTTCAAAAATAAAAAGCATTACCGTTGTTTCAGTAATGCTGTTATAAAATCGAGTTACTTTCACACTGTTTTTGGTTCAGTTTTTACCTTATTAATATATATTTCAGTAAAGGCATTTAATAAAATGTCACTTGCTTATTTGTTACCGAGTTGTTCCGCCAAACCGATTAGAAGTCCCTCGGGTCCACGAATGTAACAGAGCCGATACGAGTCTTCGTACTGAACTACTTCGCCAACGAGCTGAGCACCAAACTTAGTGAGTCTAGATACCATTTCATCTATGTCCTCAACGGTAAACATCACGCGTAGATAACCGAGGGCGTTTACAGGAGCTGTCCGGTGATCTGATATAGTAGGTGGGGTGAGAAATCGCGAAAGTTCAATTCGGCTGTGACCATCTGGGGTAACCATCATAGCAATTTCTACGCACTGAGAACCCAGTCCGGTTACGCGACCAGCCCATTCACCTTCGACAGTGGCTCGCCCTTCGAGGTTCAAGCCAATCTCCTCGAAGAATGAGATTGCATCATCAAGGGATTCTACAACGATACTGACATTGTCCATCCTTAGTAATTTGTTTTTTGCCATAGATTTATCTCCTTATGTATAAATTTATTACCTGATCATCTTTATAAGTATTCTATTCAAAATGACAAACTCCTTTCAAACAAAAAACACCTTGTCACATTGCACTTTTATCTTCTCTGATATAAACGTATTTATTCCTGTCAGTGTGAATCATGAACTTTGACATATATTAGAAAATATAGATAGAATCAATGATATACCTCGTATGTTTTATTGCTTCTCCGTTTATTTCCGTATACTAAATATCTATAAAACTCATCACTGATTAATTCTTTTATTAGTAGCAGATCTAGGTTAAAATCTAACTTTATCTTAAACTTTTAAGAAATTGGAGAAAAAATATGGTAGAGAAAAAAGTAACCTGGCTAGAACTTTTTTGCGATCTTTTATATGTGGCTGCAATATCCAAGTCAACAAATGTATTACTGAATGTGGATGAAGGAGAAATTTTATTTGTAAATTTACTCAAATTCAATTTAATATTTATTCCCGTCTGGTGGGCATGGGTAGGACAAACAATGTTTGTAAACCGCTTTGGAAAGGACAAATTTCATGAGAGGTTTTTACTTATCCTCCAAATGGTGTTTGTGTTAATTCTAATCTCTAGCTTATCTGTTGATTTTGATCGATATTATATCCCTTTTTTAGTTGGATACATAGGTGTTAGGGCATTAACTGCTATTCAATACTTATTGGTTGTTATAAAGGGAAAAAACGAACAAAATACGGCTGCCTATTTTTTAGCAACCAGATTTTGGATAGGAATTTTTATTTCAACTTGCTCGATTTTCTTTTCTTTATGGTTTAAATATGTTGTTCTTTATATAGGGATTATCGTCGATATTTTTATACCCTTAATCGGTAGAAAATATCTGAGAAAACATCCTGTGAATTCATCTCATTTATTTGAGCGGTTCGGACTTTTAACTCTTATTTTGTTTGGTGAATCCATTATTAGCATCTTATCGGTCCTCCATCCCGAGATTGGAAGTTGGAAATCTATAGGATACTCTGTATTGTCGTTTTCCATCATTATTTCATTGTGGTGGCAATATTTTGATAATCTCGAAAAAAAGATTGATAAATCAGTTAAAACAACTGGACAAATCATACTTTACGGACATCTCTTCATTTATATTTCCTTATGTATGATNNAATAAAGAAATGAGCTATTATTTCATTCTAAACTTTATTTTTTGTGCAACTTTCATTTACTTTTTATCCACCACAGTTGTTTTTCATAAATACCGGCATCAAAACCATAAGCTTAAGATATTTCATTTGGGATTGTTCTTAAGTATTATTTTTTCCTTTTTTATTTTCGACCTTTTTATTCCTGTTCCAGGTCTAATCATCTTACTTCAAATTAATGTGTTTTTTGTAATCTATGCAAAAATTTCTACATGAAAAATTCGGAACTAAAACTGTTTAGCAAATCTCAAAACAAAGAAAAAAGCTAATCTGATTAGCTTTTTTCTTAAAATTTACTGATTTGATTTTTTAACCCATTCTGCAACTGTTACTGTACGCTTTGCTTGATGTTTTACAGCTGCTTGAACATCTTCAATCATTTTGCCGTCTTGACCAACGGTAACACTTGTTCCGTATGGATTACCGCCAGCTCCAAATGTTACAGGGTCAGTATAACCAGGAGCAGCGACAATTGCACCCCAGTGATACATGGTTGTATAAAGAGATAATATAGTTGCCTCTTGACCACCGTGTGGATTTTGAGCGGAAGTCATGGCACTTACAACCTTATTTACTAGCTTTCCATTAAACCAAAGTCCTCCGGTTGTATCTAGGAATTGTTTCATTTGTGCAGGCATGTTACCAAATCGAGTAGGTACACTGAAAATAATGGCATCTGCCCATTCTAAGTCTTCTAATTTAACTTCTGGAACATCCTTTGTTGCTTCTACATGTGCTTTCCAACCTGGATTTCCTTCAATAGCTGATTTTGGCGCAAGTTCTGGTACTTTAAGAACCTTTACTTCTGCGCCTGCTTCCCTTGCACCTTCAGCAGCCCATTGTGATAGTTGATAATTTGTTCCACCCATGCTGTAATAGATTACTGCTAATTTTACATTTGTCATTTTTTCTGTCTCCTTTTCAGATGAATTCCTGAATAATTTGGATAAAAATCCCATTATAATACACCATCCTAATATATCTTTCTTTTCAGTTTTTTATTCGTCAGATTGTTTTCTGGAATTAATAATTGTTTAAGTCTTTTTAATTTTAGTTTAAGATTAGGAATCTCTAATTCGAGATATATTAAAATAAAAACACATCTATAGCATATTTACCAGGACCAATAAAAACTATACCGATAGAAACCGCAATCAATGTTAGATTATATTCATATCCATTAGCTGTTGCCCATAATCCATTTGGACCATGCACCTTTACAATAGCCATTACCATAGTACCGGCAATTATAATAGCTGCAAGTGGAGTTAAAAATCCTAAAGCAAACAATATACCGCCAATTAATTCTGCTAATCCTGCGAAAAGAGCCATTGTTATCCCTGGTTTCATACCAATCGATTCAAACCAGCCTCCTGTACCTTTTATACCATAACCGCCAAACCAACCAAATAATTTTTGAGCACCGTGACCAACAAATAATAAACCTACTACCAAACGAATAATTAATAAACCAATACTTATCATTATCAAAATCCTCCTAAATGTTATTTGTCTCGAATTCGAGATAATGGTTTAAAAAAAATGAAAGTTACACTTTATTCCTTACTTTTTTCAAAAGATGCACCAATATCTCCGCCTCATCAGCATTTAATGAATCAAACAATTGATGAACAAATTCATTATATTTTGGCATGATTTCGTTCATCAATTTATTTCCGCCATCAGTTAATACGACATGTATCACCCGGCGATCTTCTGGACAGGCATTTCGGCTTAATAAACCTCTTTGTTCTAGCTTATCTATAACATATGTCATCGAACCACTAGAAATCAATATGCTACTCCCAATTTGTTGAATTGTTTGTTTCCCTTTTTGATAAAGTACTTCTAAAACAGAAAATTCCGTAATACTAAAGTTGTTTTTTGCTATTTCTTCCTTTATTTTCTCATGGATAGCTTTAGATGTTTGCATTAATACAAGAAAGGGTAGATTATTGCATTTCCTCTCCATTTCGTTCACCTCCTTGTAAATCTCGAATTAAATTATCTCGAATATGAGATAATAATAATACTTATCAACTTCTGTGTCAACAACTATTTCTTATTTCATTGTTTTTTAGAAAATTGTACTAAGTAAATGACGATTTTTCCTTCCCTAATAAAGAAGGTTGCGTTTGTGAAACAAGAAAAAATCCTGCATCAATTCAGGATTTTTTATCAATCTATATCTAAAAAATGAACCTTTTTAAATGGACACAAGCAGTGAGTAACAGCAGGATTATAAATCCTTCGATAGTCGTATCATATCTATAACCTGTATATTATTTTCAAATATTTCTTCATCGTAATGTCTCACAAAAAAGTCTCTGTCTACCCCAGTTATTCTAAAGCCGCATTTCTGATAAAGGGCAAGTTGCCCAACACTAGAATTACCAGTGCCGACCTCAATCGTTTTAAATCCCAGTCTAATAGCAGTTTTGATTGCATGTTTAACTAGCTGTTTCCCGAACCCCTTTCCTTGGTGTTTTTCATCAACCGCCACATTGACTAATTCAACTGTATCGGGTCTTGTTGGTAGTAAAACATAGACACCTATTATATGAGCATTCAACAAGCCGACAAAACAAGATCCTCTTCTGAGATATTCTTCAACTAGCCTATTTGAAGGGTCAGCTAATAATAATAGTTCAAATGGTGGTTTCTCGTTGTCAAGTAACTTTCTTATTTGCATTTTAATACACCTCGATTCCAGCTTCTTTGTGTTCCTGTTTATTACAGAATCTTTTAGCTACAAATATATTACCACATTACATCATTATTGTGACGAGCACTTACTGTGTAAAACTGATCATTTATCTCAAAGTTCCAGTTAAGATACAGGCTTTTGCAACTTTATTAGCCCTTCCGTATTCCTGGATGTTATAAAAAACTGTTTATAAATGAGAATGAAAACTAAGGATGAAGAAAAAATAAATACATCATACGATAAGGAGCAAAATGAATGGACAAAAAAGATGTAAAAGACGAGGTTGTTAAAATAATATCAGGTCATAGGACAGGGGTACTCTCAACTGTTGAAAATAATAAGCCACATTCAAGGTATATGACGTTTTATAATGATGAATTAACGTTATATACCCCAACGAAAAGAGATACAGAGAAAATAGATGAAATAGAAAAAAATCCATCGGTTTCTGTATTATTTGGCTATGAACAGAAAGGACAAATGGATTCTTATGTGGAAATTTTGGGAACATCTTCTATCAATGATTCGGATGTTCTAAAAAAGCAATTTTGGGATGATTCATTTGAGAAATGGTTTGATGGTCCTGAAGATCCTAACTACGTATTTCTCAAAATTAACCCAGAAATTGTCCGTATTTTAAATTTACACGATAAACCGGCTCAAGAATTTAATCTAACAAACTAAAATTTATATCACAAAGGTTACTCGCCCTTTTTTTCTTGTGAAAGGTTCATTGAGGTTTTATAAAACCGTTGTGATGACAATAAGTTAAAAAACCAAGGTTTCCTGATTAATGCAGGAAATCTTGGTTTTGCATTTTATACGCAATGGATAACCATTACCTGGAACTTAAAGCACCGACTACAGGATGTGGAACATATGGCTCTTCCAAGTAGCCCACCTTTTCAGTGGTTAACTTAACCGACAGAGCCCCCACAGAATCTTCAAGATGAGAAATCTTGGTTGCACCAATTATTGGAGCTGTTACTGGCTCTTTCTGCAGAATCCAGGCAAGTGCAATTTGAGATCTGGGAACACCATGTTTTTCAGCCAATTCGGCAACTCGTTTCACGACAAGTCGATCGTGATTTTCAGTTGCACCGTATTTAGATTTTTGGGTTTCATCCGTTTCAGAACGAAGAGTGTCTTCGGACCAATCACGTGTTAATCTACCCGATGCAAGAGGGCTGTATGGGATAACGCCTATTTTTTCTTCCGTACATAACGGTAACATTTCTCTTTCCTCCTCACGGTAGATGAGGTTGAGGTGATTTTGCATCGATACAAACCTAGTCCATCCATTTTTTTCAGCCACATGTAACGCCCTTAAAAACTGCCATGCGTACATGGCAGAGGCGCCTATGTACCTTACTTTACCTGCCTTCACTAAATCATGAAGTGCTTCCATTGTTTCCTCTATTGGTGTGTTATAATCCCAGCGATGAATTTGATACAGATCCACATAATCGGTGCAGAGGCGTTTAAGACTTTTATCGATTTCACTCATAATATGTTTTCGCGATAACCCTTTGCTGTTCGGACCTTTGCTGTTCAAATCTTTGCCCATAGGGAAATAAACCTTAGTCGCAATGACAATTTCATCTCGATTTGAAAAATCTTTAAGAGCACGTCCAAGAAATTCTTCACTTGTTCCATCTGAGTAAGCATTTGCAGTATCAAAAAAGTTGATACCTAATTCGATAGCTTTTTTAATAACTGTACGACTGCTCTCTTCATCAATGACCCAAGGATGTATCCAGCGTTCCTTTTCTCCAAATCCCATACAGCCAAGGCATAGTCTCGATACATCTAATCCCGTGTTGCCAAGTTTAGTATATTCCATTTGTAATTCCTCGCTTTCTAAATGTTTTTATCTAAAAATATATATTCTTCCTATCTGCTCTCCATGTTCCAACTATACTACAGTCACAATTGAACCTCATAACCCATTCATATCATATTTTTGCCTAATCCTCTCACAAGGATTTACTAAAAACATAAGTATACGATAAAATGTGTCTAGTAAAGGTCAAGCAATAAGGAGAATTCACATGTCTGAAGAGATTTACAAACAACAGCATGAACTTGCCAATCTCATCGAACGTTATTCAGGTCAAGACGGGGTTCATCCTACTACAATCCCCTCTTTATATTTAATCCGTGAATCAATGGTGACAGAACCCATTTCTAGAGTAAACGAAACATCCTTTTGTATTATCGTCCAGGGAGAAAAGGAGGTATTGTTAGCGGAGGAGAGTTTTAGGTACGGTCCTGGTCATTACATTGTTGCATCTGCTGACTTGCCTGTCACCGGTCAAATTAAAAAGGCCTCTACTGATACTCCCTATTTGGCCCTTAAACTTGAATTTACACCGGATCAAATTTTTGATATGTTAAGTGATTCTAAAATTCAAGTGGGCAAAAAGAAAAATGCAAAACGTGCTATGTATGTCAGTAAAGTAGAGTCATCGTTGTTGGATGCTGTTATTAGGTTAACCCGGTTACTTGAAAATCCTATACATATTCCCTTTCTAGCTCCATTATTCACGAAAGAAATTCTTTATTGGGTTCTACAAGGTCCACATGGTGAATCACTAGAACAAATGGCAATTAAGGGCAGTAACGGCAATCGAATAAGAGATGTTATTGAACAGATCATTAAGAACTATGATCGTCCTTTTAAAATCGAAGAACTTGCAGATATCGCGAATATGAGTGTTGCTACCCTTCATCGGCACTTTAAAGTAGTTACAGCGATGAGCCCCATTCAGTTTCAAAAACAATTGAGACTCCAAGAAGCTAGGCGCATGTTATTAGCTGATACATCAGGTATCGCTGATGTCGCATTTCGGGTAGGCTATGAAAGCCAGTCACAATTTAGTCGAGAATATTCTCGTTTGTTTGGTTTTCCGCCAAGAGAAGATATTAATCGTATAATGGAGAAAAACGTCCAAAGAATTAAGGTATAAATGGTTGAAAAGACCATCTTGAATTTTTAAAATTACACTTTTTGCTTTTAATTTTTTATCTTCCATGGCCGTAATACAGGTGCTAGCGTCAAGTAACGAAGCAAAAAAACTAATCGGCGTTTTCCGATTAGTTTTTTTGCTTATGCTTATCGATTTTTTTTATCATTTAATTATTTCTTTGCGATACCAAATTGCTGCGGCATCAACTTCTTGAATAGTTAATTGATGACCTCTATTCTCCCAATGAAGTTCAACATTCGCATGGGCCATTTCTAATAATGATTGAAGTTCAGTTGATTCAACTGGCGAACATATTGGGTCATTTGTGCCAGCCGCAATAAAGACTGACTTTCCGGTTAAATCAGGAAGCTCAATACCTCTTCTTGGCACTATTGGGTGATGAAGAATCGCACCTTTTAGTGCCTTTTGATAATGAAATAATAAACTAGCTGCTATATTTGCTCCATTTGAGTATCCAATAGCGATTATATTATCACGATTAAAACCATAATTTTTTGACGCTTCGTCTAGAAAGTCATTTAATTCTTTAGTTCTGAAAATGAGGTCCTCTTCATCAAATACTCCCTCAGCCAATCTTCGGAAGAATCTAGGCATTCCATTTTCTAATATGTTTCCACGAACACTTAAGACTGAAGCCTCTTCGTCAATTCTTCCAGCAATAGGCAGCAGATCTAATTCATTTCCACCAGTCCATGCAACAACAGTAATGTTGGTTTTCTTGGATCTTGCCCCTTTTTGAATATATGTTTCACTATATATCCCTCCAAGATTTAATGTAAAGTTAATGGACGTAAATTTTCTTCAATCTCTTTTCGCTTCGGTTCCAAAAATGGTGGAAGTGCTAGTTTTTCCCCCATTGTCTCCATTGGCTCATCTGTCGCAAATCCTGGAGTATCTGTTGATAATTCAAATAAGATCCCATTAGGTTCCCTGAAATATAAGGCCTTGAAGTAATACCGTTCTACTTTCCCTGAATTCGGTAATCTGAATTCTTTTAAGCGCTCTGCCCATTGATTATATTCTTCTTCATTTGGAACGCGGAAGGCAACATGGTGAACACCACCACGACCTAAGTGAACTCTTGGTAAATCAGTCCTTGTTTCAATATGAACCTCCGCACCGCTGCCGCCTTCGCCAGTTGCATAAACCAAAATATCAGGATAATTCCCTTCAAGTGATGAATAAGAACCGGCAAATCGAAAACCCATAACTTCTGTTAAAACACCGATTGTTGGTTCAGAGATCGCCACTGTGAGGGTTACAGGCCCTAATCCGATAATGGCATGTTCTTGAGGTATGTCATCCTTTGGCCATGGAACCCCAGCTCTAACACCATTTTCACCGTTATCGGCTACGAGGATTAAACGAGTCCCCTCGAAATCTCTGAAAGCTAATGAATCACGATTTGCTCTTTTTTCAATTTCATCATGTTGAACTCCAAATTGGGTAAAACGGTCTTTCCAAAATAACAGTGCATTTGTATTTCTTACTCTAAGTGATACCGTAGAAATATCTGAAGTTCCCCTGTGTGTTCTCCCAAGATGAGGAATATCGAAGAACGTAACTTCAGTTCCTGGAGTTCCTTCCGCGTCAGCATAGAAAAGATGATAGGATTCAGTATTGTCTTGGTTCACCGTTTTCTTAACCAGTCTCATACCTAAAATTTTTGTATAAAATTCATAATTTTTTTCCGCTTTTCCAGTTAATATTGATA
>NZ_JBALNY010000142.1:10816-20969 GCF_036962145.1 Bacillus sp. JJ1764
CTTTATTATTATTCCACTTCAAAACAATGATGAATTTTACCTCAATTTTAAATTACATGTTTAGAAAAAAAGTGAATCTAAAGCATATTGACCAGGACCAACCAAAGCTATCCCGATCGCAACTGCAAGCAAAGTTAAGTTATATTCGTACCCATTTGCTGTTGCCCATAAACCGTTTGGACCATGAACCTTTACGATTGCCATTATCATAGTCCCTGCAATCAAAATTCCTGCAAGTGGAGTTAAAAGTCCTAAGGCAAAAAGTAAACCACCAATAAATTCTGCTAGCCCTGCGAATAGAGCCATCGTCACACCTGGTTTCATTCCAATGGATTCAAACCAACCACCTGTTCCTTTTAAACCGTATCCTCCGAACCAACCAAACAATTTTTGGGCGCCGTGACCAATAAATAAAACCCCAATGACTAAACGAATAATGAATAATCCAATATTTAACATGATAAATTCCTCCTAATTTTAATTATCTCGAATCTAAGATATTTGTTAAAAAAATTTTTTCCTTTATTCAACAAGTAATGGCTTTTGTTGTTTGTATTATGACCAAAAGGGTATATTTGTGCATTTACTCTCTATTTTGTACACCTCCTTGAATATCTCGAAATAAAATATCTTGAATATGAGATAATAATAATGCTTAATCTTTTTTTTGTCAATACCCTTTTTGACGAACTCCAACCATATTTGTATAGATAGTTGTTTAATACTCTAAACAACTTTAGCAATTGCTTTTCCACGTATTCTATCATTGAGCCATTTATTACAAAACGGTTTCAATTGTCATGGATGAAAAGTCCATTTTTATTGTTAGATTTCCTTACATCATAGTAGCTAATTTCGTAAATCCAACTTAAGATTAAACGGGGAGGTTATTTTATGGAGATTAAAATAGATGATTTAACTGGAACTGAAGTGATCGAATTAATAAGTGAACATCTTTATGGAATGAGGTTGAATTCCCCAGCGGAAAGCATCCATGCTTTAAATGTAGAAAAGTTGAAACAACCAAATATTACTTTTTGGAGCGCATGGGAAGGCAACGCTTTAGCCGGTATGGGAGCCCTAAAAGAACTTGATCCATTTCATGGTGAGATTAAATCAATGAGGACATCTTCGGCATTTCTCAGAAAAGGTGTTGCCTCACAAATGCTCCAGCATATTCTTGGGGAAGCCATCTCGAGGGGCTATAAAAGGATTAGTTTGGAAACAGGGTCGATGGCCGGGTTTGCCCCTGCGAGAAAACTATATGAGAGTTTCGGTTTTGAATTTTGTCCACCCTTTGCTGACTACATAGAAGATTCAAACAGTGTCTTTATGACAAAACAGCTGGGATAGCTATTATGTGATGTTTAATGTAGGAGGTTTAGTAGATAAATCAATAGTTTTAAAAACCCCTTCACTGATCTGAAGGGGTTTTGCTTATCTAAAGCTGTTGTATAAATTTCGATTATTCCCACCAAGAAGAAATAGGATTGGATAACTCCCTACCTAACGGAACGGTTTCACCAATTTTAGGAGCAATCATATTTACACCTGACTTTTCAGATTCTATTAATGCTCGTTCTATTGGTTCTGTCCACCCATGATAAGCAAGGGTAAAAGCTCCCCAATGAATTAACATCATATTTTTACCATTTACTTCTAAATGGGCCTGAACAGATTGTTCAGGTGTCATATGGACCCAAGACCAGCGTCGGTCATATTGCCCGCCTTCTATTAAGGTAAGATCAAAAGGGCCGTAGTTCTTCCCTATTTCCTTGAAATGTGTATCATATCCCCCATCTCCACTTGTATAGAAACGTGTCTTTTCACCTAGAATGACCCAACCGCCCCAAAGTGTAGAATTTCTATTTAATGGTCCCCTACCAGAGAAATGCTTGGATGGTGTGAATGCTACCGTTAAGCCTTTAAACTCTGTTTCATCCCACCAATTAAATTCTGTTATTTTTTCTTGATTAACTCCCCAATTAATCAAGTGTGCGCCTACACCAAGAGGTACAAAGAAATGATTGACCTTGCTCTTCAATTTTTTTATCGATGGATAATCTAAGTGGTCGTAATGGTCATGAGTAATAAAAACAGCATCAATTGGCGGCATTTCATCAATAAGATATAACAGGTCTTTACTGTAGCGTTTGCTACCTACGAAAGTAACAGGTGAAGCAACGGAGCCTAGCATGGGATCTACCAGTATCTTTTTATTATCCACAATAAGTAAAAAAGCAGAATGACCAAACCAAGTTAAACTATCTTCTTCACTTTTGATTTTGTTCCAATCAATCTCGGAAACTGGAATTTGTCCTTTAGGATTCCGATTTTTAGCACCTGAAAAATTTTCTGCAACCATAGAGGTGAAATCAGCTGCACTAAATTCCATCTTTGTTGGTATTAGATTGATAAATTTTCCATCCTTATAATTGTTCAGTTGACTAAATTGCTTTTTTTGTTTTTTGTTTGGGTTGCTGCCGAATGCTGGGTTTATGTTTATAAATAATATGATGAAAACGATTAATACAACTAAAAAAATGAATAGATAAACCATCACCTTTTTCATAAACCCCCCTTTCTCTCATTTTTTATAAAAATTTTAATGCATGACTTACGTTCAAATGCCATTATTCCATTTTTCAAAACGATTTTATTCGTCTTCAGGAAAACCGTCTTTCATTTTTTTTGCACCATGGAAGGGTGGCAATTAATCTTGATTAAGTTCAGTTGTAAAGTGTTCTTCCAAGGTAATCCTACCACACATCCATGCTTTGCAGCCGTATCGTTCATAAATTTTTTCTCGTCAATAAAATAAAAATTTCGTTCATCTTCCGAGAAATTTCCAATGATTTTTTCACCTATGAAGTTAACATCTTGCAAATTATATATGCTCATCCCAAGTTATTACTTAGTCTATGAACACAACATAATGATTTGGATGAAACAAAAAAGCCCTGAATTTACAAGGCTATTTTTTTCCAAACAATTATTATAATTTGTTATNNGTTATATTCCTCATCTGATACTGGTTCCAACCATTCTGGTTTACCTGCAGTGATGGCAATGTGTTCAAACCAACTGTCTTTTGCAGCGCCGTGCCAATGCTTTACACCATCATGGGTGACAATAACATTACCAGCTTCTAAGAATTGAGCGGGTTTTCCTTCTTCTTGGTACCAACCTTCGCCACCTGTTACCAATAAAATTTGAAATCCGTCGCGATGGATATGCCAGTTATTGCGACATCCTGGTTCAAAGGTCACATTCCCCACTCCAACATTCACTTTAGGATCAGCAACCAACCCTTTAAGATAACTTTGTCCAACGAAAAATTGTGCAAATGCTTCATTTTTCTCGCCAACTGGGAAAATAACGCCATTTTTTACATCTTCATGTTTTGTCATTTACTCTTCCTCCAGTAAATTTGACTTATTTACCAACTTTTAGGTATTTTTTGTACGACCATCATTTATGATCTGCTTATTTTAGCTTACCGCCAAATACCGGGAAGAAGCTATGCTCACCATAATTCTGGATGTGCGCTACATTCTTCAAAATTTCCATATCTGCATCGCTGATAACAAAATCAAGCTCTGCATTGTTTTTCATGTGATCCGGATTTGCCGTCTTAGGAATTATGACCATACCAAGCTGGATATCATAACGTAGGCAAAGCTGAGCAACAGATACTCTATACTTATCCGCTATTAACTTAATCTCTGCATGATCGAGAACGGCACCGTGTGCAATTGGTGAATATGCCTCTACTAAAATGTCTTTTCTCTGGCAGAATTCAATTAGTTCCAAAGGAGTATTGCTTATATGTGCAAATATCTGATTAACCATAGGTTTGATCTCACAGCTTGCAAGAATACTCTCTACATCATCCTGAAGGAAGTTAGAAAGACCGATTGCCTTTACTTTGCCTTTCTTATAAGCATCCTCCATTGCCTTCCATACTTCTTTATTTTCCTCAAAGTAACGATTCTCCTCACGGAACTCCATCCAAGGCTGTGGGCTGTGGATAATTAGAAGGTCAATGTAATCCAGTTCTAGCTTTGCTAAAGACTCATCAATCGACTGCTTAGCTACATCATATGTCTTTGCTTCTGCGGCAACCTTTGTGGTGATGAAAAGTTCTTCTCTTGCTAAACCACAGGAACGGATTCCTTCGCCTACACCAGTTTCATTCTTATAAGCCTGAGCAGTATCAATATGACGATATCCGATCGATACCGCATCACGCACCGCCAGTTCTGCTTGGGCATCGTCAAGCAGCCAGGTACCTAGACCTAATTTGGGAATTTCTACACCATTTGTTAATTTGTAAGTTTCCTTAAACATGATTTTGCCTCCTTTGCCATGTTATATTTTCTTAATTCTCAGGAATAACTTCATTGATGAAAGCTAATGCGTTCAGAGATCTTGGAAAGCCAATATATGGGAGGCAGTGAGTGATCGCGGAAATCAAAGTTTCTTTGTTATTGCCCACATTTAGGTTCCCTTGTACATGTGCCATTACTTGGACATCAGCACCACCCAGGCTGCTTACGATGCAAAGTGTCAGCAACTCCCGAGTTTTCAAATCGAGTCCTCCACGGGTATAAAAGTCTCCAAAACAGAAAGCTGATAGATAATCCTGTATATGCTTTTGACTGTCTGGAGCAGCCTCACGCATTTTTGCAATGATTTCGCCAAAAATCTTTACCTGTACGGAAAGCCCCCTTTCAAAGCGATTTTCTTCATCTACAGTCTCTTGGCTTTCAATCGGCAAAACAATATTCTTTGCTTTGAAAACTTCATTTACTCCATTGATGGCGTTTATTGTTTTAGGAAATCCGATGTATGGAGCACATTGATAAATGGACTCTTTGATTTCAACGGGTGTGAGACCAACGTTCAGTGCGGCCACTACATGTTCCTTAAGCTGAGGCAAAGTTTGGTTCGTGGTAAGAACAACCAGAGTAATAAGCTCACGTTGCTTGTCATCTAGATTTCCTTGATAGAATACGTCCCCGAAAATAAAGCTTCTAAGAATATCCTGAAAGGCAGGATCGTCAGCGTACGCAGCTGGAACTGCATTTCCAAATAACTGTTTGTATTTTTCCTTGCTCTTTACAACTCGGTCCATAAATGAGCCTCCTGTTTGAAGTTAACTTACTTTTATTTTCCAAAAAGTTCTGCAAAATGAAATATGAAAATGAATATTGATTGATTATTCAACATCTGTTTATAATTATAAAAAAGCCCATTAAACTTTCAATGGTTAAATGAATGCAATTCGTTGATTACTCAACAAGTCAACTAAAATTGTTGATTATTTAAAGGAAGAATGGTGAATCAGAATGCCTAAAGTAGATAGAAGAATAGCCAAAAGCCAAGTCGCTATAAAAAATGCCGTAACGGAACTGATGTCTGAAAAAAGTTTCGATGACATCACTATTCAAGATATTGCTGACAGAGCAGATGTGAATCGAGGCACCATTTATCTTCATTACACGGATAAATACGACCTCTTGGATAAGATGATTGGAGAACATATGGATAATCTCCGAGAACTATGCCAATCTGCTACTGAGATGACGTTTCAAGAAGGAAATTATGTCTGGTACGAATACTTTGAGAAGAATCATTTATTTTTTTCAACGATGCTAGCAAGTAAAGGAGCTCCCTATTTCCGAAGTCGTTTTCTTGATTTAGTCGTAGAAGAATTTAAAGCTGAGGTGGAGACTACCGAAGGATTAAATCATGGATTAAATGAAGAGGTGATTCTGCAATTTTTTGGTTCAGCTGTTGTTGGAGCTGTTGAATGGTGGTTTAAAAATGAAATGCCTCTACCAGCTCGTGAGATAGCAGAACAAACGGGAGCTTTGCTAGATCGGAACCTGGAATAATAAGACGAATCAATAACCTGCTTCTCCCTTTCAATGGGGGTGCCAGTTTCATTTTGAACTATATTGATAGAAATCGACATTTTCTTTCATTTGCATATTTCTTACTTTTTAAGCCTTTTTTTACACTTTTAATAAACATGCTCCCCACATTCCACATACTATATTATTAACAGACTATTGATTGGGGTGGATTTAAATGGGACATCATGGTCATGATTCTTGCCATTCGTGCATTTGGGGTATTTTCCTAGGATTTATAGCAGGTGTTATCTGGTTGTTGCTTGCATTGCTGGGTTACACTTCCAACTTCTTTGGATTATTAGGACTTTCTGGACCTTTTTTTAATATTTTAAATATCCTTATTGCGATCATTGGTTTCCTTGCTTTTTTAGTCTTCGGTTTGTATGTATTCAAAAAAGCTTGGCGTTGCTGCCGTTGATTAAGGTAGGCAAGTTTATATAGTTTTTTAGGGATTTTTAGAGAATAAATATGATTCACAAAGTTATTATTTATCTTCTATCCCTCCTTCAATTCCCCCTTTGGCATAAAAAAATGGCGATCCTTCAACATGAGGATCGCCATTTCTCTATATTTTTGCGATTAGAATTTACCTATTATTCTTTTCTTAAAGAATCAATAGCTATCAACTAATGTGCTTTCCCTGACCATTTCAATAAAATACTTCATAATTCTAGAGTCCTCTGTTAGTTCTGGATGAAAGGAACAACCTAAAAATTGGCCGTCTCGAGCTAAAACAATGCGATCTTCGTGTTTTGCCAGAATCTCAACATTGTCTCCTGTAGCTACGATATGTGGTGCCCGGATAAAAACAGCAGGAATGTCATTCCCCACTCCTTCAATGGATAGCTCCACTTCAAAACTATCCACTTGCCGTCCGAATGAGTTTCTTTCAACTACAACATCCATTAACCCTAGATGTGGCAAATCATATCCAACAATTTCTTTGGCTAATAAGATCAGGCCCGCGCATGTTCCAAACATGGGGATTCCTTTGGCAGCCAAAGCGCGAATCGGTTCCAGCAACTCGTAACGATCCAGCAGTTTCCTCATAGTTGTACTTTCTCCGCCAGGCAATACAAGACCATTTAATCCTTTTAGATCTTCAACTGATTTAACAGGTACAGCCTCGCAGCCAAGCTCATCAATTTGTCTAATATGCTCTCTCACGGCACCTTGTAATGCTAGTATACCAATTTTCAACATATTACCAACCACGATCCTGCATACGTTCACTTGCAGCTAGTGTCGAAATTTCAATACCTTTCATAGGTGTTCCCAACTCTTTTGAAATCTCAGCAATTAATTTATAGTCTTGGTAGTGAGTTGTCGCTTCTACAATGGCACGGGCAAATTTTTCTGGATTATCGGATTTGAAAATTCCTGACCCTACAAAAACGCCATCTGCGCCAAGTTCCATCATTAAAGCGGCATCAGCTGGTGTAGCTACTCCACCTGCAGCAAAATTAACAACCGGTAAGCGTCCTAATTTTTTTATTTCCAACAATAATTCAAATGGTGCTCCTAAATTTTTCGCTTCGGTCATAAGTTCATCGGTACTCATTCCTACAACACGTCTTACTTGTGCATTTACTTTACGGATATGACGAACAGCCTCGACAATATTTCCTGTTCCCGGCTCCCCTTTGGTCCGTAACATGGAGGCTCCTTCCCCAATACGACGGGCTGCTTCGCCTAAGTCGCGGCATCCGCAAACAAATGGTACGGTGAATTCACTTTTTAATAAATGGTATTCTTCATCAGCAGGTGTCAATACTTCACTTTCATCTATGTAATCGACGCCCATTGCCTCTAATACACGTGCTTCTACAATATGGCCAATACGTGCTTTAGCCATTACTGGTATAGTGACAGCGCTCATGACTTCCTCTACAATACGAGGATCTGCCATACGGGCTACGCCACCCGCTGCACGGATATCAGATGGCACTCGTTCTAACGCCATTACTGCCACTGCACCTGCAGCCTCGGCAATTTTTGCTTGTTCGGCATTAATAACATCCATTATTACGCCGCCTTTTTGCATTTCTGCCATCCCACGTTTTACTCTTTCAGTTCCAACTTGTTTCATGAAAATTTCCTCCATTCATTTGATGATTATTAGTATAATAGAAATTGACTACATGAAAAGGTTCAGTTTTTTGAAAATAAATATGGTCAGATGGAGGATTCACGGATGGATATGCTGATGTTGAAACTGGATAAAAGCACAGAAAAACCTTTATATGAACAGCTTTATCTTGGAATTAAAGATGCCATAATACATAAACAAATTGATGTTGGAACCAAATTGCCTTCAAAGAAAAAATTAGCTGAATTTTTAAATATCAGTCAAACAACCATTGAAATTGCTTATTCTCAGCTTATTGCAGAAGGCTATGTGGCATCAAAACCTCGCATTGGTTTTTTTGTGGAAGAGATCGACGAATTACCCTTTATTGAAAAAGAAATGTTACATTTGCCTGTAGAGAAGGCTGAGAATAAATTGTATCAATTTGACTTTCTTCCGGGAAAAATTGATACAGATTCATTCCCCTTTTCACTATGGCGAAAATATGCCAAGAATATATACGATTCTAACTCAAAAGAACTGTTGCAAATTGGAGACCCGCAAGGAGAATTTGCTTTAAGAGCTGAAATCTCAAAATATCTTTATCAATCAAGGGGTATTGTATGCCAACCAGATCAAATTGTCATTGGTTCGGGAACAGAACAGTTGCTACCTATGATTCTCAGATTACTTGGTAGTAATTTAAAATTTGCTCTTGAAAATCCTGGCTATTCAGCCATCCCAAAAATACAATTGCAAAATAGCGCCATCTCGATCCCGGTTGATGAAAATGGTCTAATGGTGGATGAACTTGAAAAAACAAATGCCAATGTGGTTTACATTACACCTTCCCACCAATTCCCTACGGGTGCAGTTCTATCTGCCACCCGAAGAACGCAGTTATTAAGCTGGGCAGCAAAAGATGAAAATCGCTATATTATCGAAGACGATTACGATAGTGAGTTTCGCTATATTGGAAAACCAATTCCCGCGTTACACGGGTTGGATCAAAACAATAAAGTTATTTATTTAAGCACGTTTTCCAAATCGTTAATGCCGTCGTTACGTGTGGCCTATTTTGTCTTACCTTCAACATTATTGCAAAGATATAAAGAAACCTTTCATTTTTACTCAGCAACTGTGCCTAGATTTGATCAGCATATTTTAGCCGACTTTATGAGAGACGGTTATTTTTCTAAACACCTCAACCGGATGCGGAAAATTTATCGTAAAAAACGTGAAAAATTAACTCAAATATTCGAAACGTTTTATCCGAATGTCAAGATCACGGGAGACCAGGCAGGAATGCACGTTTTGATTTCTGTCCCCCTGTCAAATAGTGAAGAACAGTTAAAACAGATGGCGGCAATAGATCATATATCAATCCATCCCATTAGCGATTATTTATTAAGTCCTATTGATTATAAAGATCCAACCTTTTTATTAGGATTTGGCGGCATTCCCATGGAAGATATTGAAAAAGGTATTCACCAATTAATGAATTGTTGGGGAATTTCAAAATCAAAAGTGGTAAAAAGGTAAAAAAGGTATTCTAAAATAATTTCTTTTTTANNNNACGAATTTTCTAAGATCCATATTTTTTAAATTGCCGTCGTAACACATAAAGAGTAAAGATTGGTATTCTTTAAAATGCTTCATGACAAAAAGGGCGAATTCTTTGCGTTCGCTCTTCATTTTCATTTTAACTTCTTCTTTTGAAAGGATCTCATCAAGTTGGTCTTGATAATATGCTTTCGTATCTTCCCATTTTTCTATACGATTGACCAAAATATCCTTTCCGTACTCTGGTAATTGATTAATGACATGGTCGATATACCCCTCAGACCACATTAACATTTTATCCTTTTCAGGAAGCTCAAGGACCATTTTTAACAATTCCGTTTCATCCATTTCTTTTTGAAGGGCATATTTCCCGACCCGATTCATCCTATTCACCCCATGTGTGAATCATTTGGTCTTAGTTTGTTAATGTATATGAATATATTATTCGTTTAATTTTATGAAGGAATATACTGGCATTTGAGTGGAACTAGAAAAAAGTGCCCCTCATTAAAAAGTAAGGGCACTTTTAGTTCATCTTTCTAAACCGATACTATTTTGGCAGTTGAATACCTCGCCAGCCGCTTACATTGCATTGGCCATA
>NZ_JBALNY010000142.1:21023-21282 GCF_036962145.1 Bacillus sp. JJ1764
GACTTAAGTCCGACGGTATGGGCACAACCTGCCGCAATCGCTACAATATTACTCCAATCACCAACATTACATTGGCCATACTCATTCCAACCTATAGCCACAACCGTACCGTCCGATTTTAGTCCGACAGTATGATTACTTCCAACCGAAATCGCCACAATACCGTGCCAGTCGCGTATATCGCATTGGTCATGTTTATTAAAACCAACAGCTGTCATTGTCCCGTTTGATTTAAGCCCGATGGTATGAAGATAACCCG